>JAKALQ010000038.1 GCA_021824095.1 Actinomycetes bacterium | reverse complement strand
CACGCTTCTCCCGTTCGAGCACGGCTCGTGACGCCGATGGCCAGGAGGCCACGGAACCGGTTTGGCTGTCACCGCGGTTCCAACCTCCACCCGCCGAGGGCGCTCGAGATCCACTCGGGTCGACAGCAGTGTTGCCGTTCCGGTACTCTGCCGCTTTGCGCTGCCCATTTGCCCTAGGCCATAGGTCTGTGATGTGCCGCGCATCCGAACCGGCAGCCTTCGGAAGGACCACAGTGGCTTCTCGCCCCGCTTCCCGTCGTTCATTCGCCAAGATCCGTGAGCCCCTCGAGGTTCCCGACCTCCTCGCTCTCCAGACCGAGTCCTTCGACTGGCTCATGGGCAACGCCGCCTGGCGTGAGCGCGTGGCCGAGGCGACGGCCGCCGGCCGCGTGGTGCCGGCGATCTCGGGCCTCGAGGAGATCTTCGAGGAGATCAGCCCGATCGAGGACATCGGCGGCACGATGTCGCTGTCGTTCCGCGAGCACCGCTTCGAGGACCCGAAGTTCTCCATCGAGGAGTGCAAGGACCGAGACGCGACCTTCGGGCAGCCGCTGTACGTCACTGCCGAGTTCACGAACAACGAGACCGGCGAGATCAAGTCGCAGACGGTGTTCATGGGCGACTTCCCGATCATGACGCCGAAGGGCACCTTCATCATCAACGGCACCGAGCGCGTCGTCGTGTCGCAGCTCGTCCGTTCGCCGGGCGTCTACTTTGAGCGCACGATCGACAAGACCACCGACAAGGAGGTCTACGTCGCGAAGATCATCCCGTCGCGCGGTGCCTGGCTCGAGTTCGAGATCGACAAGAAGGACCTCGTCGCGGTCCGCGTCGATCGCAAGCGCAAGCAGCCGGTGACGGTGCTGCTCAAGGCCCTCGGCTGGACGGCCGACGAGATCCGCGAGCGCTTCGCCGCCTACCCGCACGTCCTCGAGACCCTCGACAAGGACACCACGGTCACGCAGGACGACGCGCTGCTCGACATCTACCGCAAGCTCCGTCCCGGCGAGCCGCCGTCGATCGATGCCGCGCGCACGCTCATCGAGAACTTCTACTTCAACCCCAAGCGCTACGACCTCGCGAAGGTGGGCCGCTTCAAGATCAACAAGAAGCTCGGCCTCAAGCGCGACCTCACCGACTCGATCCTCACGACCGAGGACATCGTCGCCACGATCGAGTACCTCGTGCGCCTGCACGCTGGCGAGACCGAGATGCTCTCGCCCAACGGCCTGGTGCGGGTCGAGGTGGACGACATCGACCACTTCGGCAACCGTCGCCTCCGCTCCGTGGGCGAGCTCATCCAGAACCAGCTCCGCACCGGCCTCTCGCGCATGGAGCGCGTGGTGAAGGAGCGCATGACGACGCTCGACGTCGAGGCCATCACGCCGCAGACGCTCATCAACATCCGCCCGGTCGTGGCCTCGATCAAGGAGTTCTTCGGAACCTCCCAGCTGTCGCAGTTCATGGACCAGACCAACCCGCTCGCCGGCATCACGCACAAGCGTCGTCTGTCGGCCCTCGGCCCCGGCGGCCTCTCGCGTGAGCGTGCCGGCTTCGAGGTGCGTGACGTGCACACCTCGCATTACGGCCGCATGTGCCCGATCGAGACGCCGGAAGGCCCGAACATCGGCCTCATCGGCGCGCTCGCCTCGTACGCCCGCATCAACGCCTTCGGCTTTGTCGAGTCGCCGTACCGCAAGGTCATCGACGGGCGCGTCACCGACGAGATCGTCTACCTGACGGCCGACGAGGAGGACCAGGCGGTCATCGCCCAGGCCAACTCGCTTGTCGACGCCAAGGGCAACTTCCTCGAGCCGCGCCAGTTGGTGCGACGCAAGGAGGACGAGGCCGCGTACGTCGACTCGAGCGAGATCGACTACATCGACGTGTCGCCGCGCCAGATGGTGTCCGTCGCCACGGCCCTCATCCCCTTCCTCGAGCATGACGACGCCAACCGTGCCCTCATGGGTGCGAACATGCAGCGTCAGGCCGTGCCGCTCGTGCGCAGCGAGTCGCCGCTGGTGGGCACCGGCATGGAGTACCGCGTGGCCAAGGACGGCGGCGACACCATCGTCGCGCGTCACGCCGGCGTGGTGCACGAGGTCTCCGCTGACCTCATCCGCATCATGACCGACGACGGCGCCTACGACAGCTACTCGCTGGCGAAGTTCCGCCGCTCCAACCAGAGCACGACCGTGAACCAGCGCCCGCTCGTGGCGCATGGCCAGCGCGTCGAGGTGGGCGACATCATCGCTGACGGTCCGTCGACCGATCAGGGCGAGCTCGCCCTGGGCCGCAACCTCCTCGTGGCATTCATGCCGTGGGAGGGCCACAACTACGAGGACGCCATCATCCTCAGCCAGCGCCTCGTGCAGGACGACGTGCTCACCTCGATCCACATCGAGGAGTACGAGATCGACGCCCGCGACACGAAGCTCGGTCCGGAGGAGATCACCCGCGAGATCCCGAACGTCGGTGAGGACCTGCTCGCCGACCTCGACGAGCGCGGCATCATCCGCATCGGTGCCGAGGTCGTGCCCGGCGACGTCCTCGTGGGCAAGGTGACCCCGAAGGGCGAGACCGAGCTCACGCCCGAGGAGCGCCTGCTCCGCGCCATCTTCGGCGAGAAGGCGCGCGAGGTGCGCGACACCTCGCTCAAGGTTCCGCACGGTGAGTCGGGTGTCGTCATCGGCGTCCGCGTCTTCCAGGCACCGGACGACGACCTGCCGGGTGACGTGAACACGCTCGTGCGCGTCTACATCGCCCAGCGACGCAAGATCACCGAGGGTGACAAGCTCGCCGGCCGCCACGGCAACAAGGGCGTCATCTCGAAGATCCTCCCCGTCGAGGACATGCCGTTCCTTGAGGACGGCACGCCCGTCGACATCGTGCTCAACCCGCTCGGTGTGCCCTCGCGTATGAACATCGGCCAGATCCTCGAGACCCACCTTGGCTGGGTCGCGAAGCAGGGCTGGAGCGTCGAGGGCTCGCCTTCCTGGGCAGAGCACCTGCCCGAGGAGATCCGCCGTGGTGCGGCGCCGGGCACCAATGTGGCCACGCCCGTGTTCGACGGTGCCCGCGAGGCTGAGATCGTCGGCCTGCTCGATGCCACCCTGCCGACGCAGGACGGTCTCAAGTTGGTGAACGGCAGGGGCAAGGCGCGCCTGTTCGACGGTCGCTCCGGCGAGCCCTTCCCGGGTGAGATCACCGTGGGCTACATGTACATCCTGAAGCTCCACCACCTCGTCGACGACAAGATCCACGCGCGCTCGACGGGTCCGTACTCGATGATCACGCGCCAGCCGCTTGGTGGCAAGGCGCAGTTCGGTGGCCAGCGATTCGGCGAGATGGAGGTGTGGGCCCTGGAGGCGTATGGCGCTGCCTATGCACTGCAGGAGCTGCTCACCATCAAGTCCGACGATGTCGCCGGTCGCGTGAAGGTCTACGAGGCCATCGTGAAGGGCGAGAACATCCCCGAAGGTGGCATCCCGGAGTCCTTCCAGGTGCTGCGCAAGGAGATGCAGAGCCTCTGCCTCAATGTCGAGCTGCTCTCGGCCGATGGCTCCGCCATCGAGCTGCGCGCCGACGACGATGACGTGTTCCTCGCCACCGAGGGCCTCGGCATCGACCTGTCGCGTCGCGAGCCGAGCAGCGTCGAGGAAATCTGACCCACCGAGCATTGGATAGAGGAACAAAAGTGCTTGATGCGAATGCCTTCGGTGCCCTCAGCATCGGTCTGGCCACTGCGGATGACATCCGCAAGTGGTCGACCGGTGAGGTGAAGAAGCCCGAGACGATCAACTACCGCACCCTGAAGCCGGAGAAGGACGGGCTCTTCTGCGAGAAGATCTTCGGCCCCACCCGTGACTGGGAGTGCGCCTGCGGCAAGTACAAGCGCGTGCGCTTCAAGGGCATCGTCTGCGAGCGCTGTGGCGTGCTCGTCACCCGTGCCGACGTGCGCCGCGAGCGCATGGGCCACATCGAGTTGTCCGCGCCCGTCACGCACATCTGGTACTTCAAGGGTGTGCCGAGCCGCCTGGGCTACCTGCTCGACCTCGCGCCGAAGGACCTCGAGAAGGTCATCTACTTCGCCGCGCACATGATCACGCACGTCGATGTGGATGGCCGCCACGAGGCGCTGCCGCGCCTGGAGGCCGAGCTCACGCGTGAGATCGGGCTCATCGAGAAGCGTCGCGATGCCGAGATCGAGGCACGCGCCCAGAAGCTCGAGGCCGACCTCGCGTCCCTCGAGGAGGAGGGCGCGAAGGCCGACCAGCGCCGCAAGGTGCGCGAGTCGGGCGAGCGCGACATGGCGCTCACGCGCCGTCGTGCCGACCAGGAGGTCGACCGCATGCGTCGGGTCTTCGAGCGCTTCCGCACCCTCAAGGTGCAGGACCTCGAGGGCGACGAGCTGCTCTACCGCCAGATGAAGGACAACTACGGCCAGTGGTTCGAGGGTGGCATGGGTGCCGCCGCGATCAAGGCCCGCCTCGAGTCCTTCGACCTCAAGGCGGAGTCCGAGAAGCTGCGCGAGATCGTGAAGTCGGGCAAGGGCCAGAAGCGCACGCGTGCGCTGAAGCGCCTCAAGGTCGTGCAGGCCTTCCTCACCACGGGCAACAGCCCCATGGGCATGGTGCTCGACGCCGTCCCGGTGATCCCGCCGGATCTGCGTCCCATGGTGCAGCTTGACGGTGGCCGCTTCGCGACCTCCGACCTCAACGACCTGTACCGCCGTGTCATCAACCGCAACAACCGCCTCAAGCGCCTGCTCGACCTCGGTGCCCCCGAGATCATCGTGAACAACGAGAAGCGCATGCTGCAGGAGTCGGTGGACGCGCTGTTTGACAACGGTCGTCGTGGACGTCCCGTCACGGGCCCGGGCAACCGTGCGCTGAAGTCGCTGTCCGACATGCTCAAGGGCAAGCAGGGCCGCTTCCGCCAGAACCTGCTCGGCAAGCGTGTCGACTACTCCGGCCGTTCGGTCATCGTCGTCGGTCCGCAGCTGAAGCTGCACCAGTGCGGTCTGCCGAAGCAGATGGCACTCGAGCTGTTCAAACCCTTCGTCATGAAGCGCCTCGTCGACCTCAACCACGCGCAGAACATCAAGTCCGCCAAGCGCATGGTGGAGCGTTCGCGCTCGGTTGTGTGGGACGTGCTGGAGGAGGTCATCGCCGAGCACCCGGTGATGCTGAACCGTGCACCCACGCTGCACCGCCTCGGCATCCAGGCCTTCGAGCCGAAGCTCATCGAGGGCAAGGCCATCCAGATCCACCCGCTCGTCTGCACCGCCTTCAACGCGGACTTCGACGGCGACCAGATGGCCGTGCACCTGCCGCTGTCCGCGGAGGCGCAGGCCGAGGCCCGCATCCTCATGCTGTCGAGCAACAACATCCTGTCGCCGGCATCGGGTCGCCCGATCACGCTGCCGACGCAGGACATGGTGCTCGGCATCTACCACCTCACCGGCCTGCGCGCCGGTGCGACGGGCGAGGGCCGCGCCTTCACCTCGGTGGCCGAGGCGCTCATGGCGCACGACTACGGCACGCTCGACCTGCAGGCGAAGATCAAGATCCGCCTGCGCGACGTCATGCCGCCGCGTGGCCACCGCATCCCGGAGGGTTGGACGCTCGGTCAGCCGATCATCCTCGAGACCACGCTCGGTCGCGCGCTGCTCAATGAGGCGCTGCCGTTCGACTACCCCTTCGTGGACGTCGAGGTGGGCAAGAAGCAGCTCGGCGAGGTCGTGAACGATCTGGCCGACCGCTACCCCAAGGTCACCGTTGCGGCCACCCTCGACCAGCTCAAGGACCTCGGGTTCTACTGGGCGACCCGCTCGGGTGTCTCCATCGGCATCGGCGACGTCGTCGTCCCCGATGAGAAGGTGGAGCTGCTGCGGCAGGCGGAGGAGCGCGCCGAGAAGGTCGAGCGCAACTACTCCCGCGGCCTCGTGTCGGACTCGGAGCGTCGCCAGGAGCTCATCGACATCTGGACGCGCGCCACGGACGACATCACGAAGGCGATGGAGGTGAACTTCGGGTACGAGAACCCCATCGCGAAGATGGCCTTCTCCGGCGCACGCGGCAACATCATGCAGGTGCGCCAGCTGGCCGGCATGCGTGGCCTGGTGTCGAACCCGAAGGGCGAGATCATCCCGCGCCCGATCAAGTCCAACTTCCGCGAGGGCCTGTCCGTGCTCGAGTACTTCATCTCGACGCACGGTGCTCGCAAGGGTCTCGCCGACACCGCCCTGCGTACGGCCGACTCGGGCTACCTCACGCGTCGTCTCGTCGACGTGTCGCAGGACGTCTCGATCCGCGAGCTCGACTGCGGCACCGAGCGTGGCCTCGTGAAGGTCGTGGGCCACAAGGCGGCCGACGGCAGCGTGCGCAAGGACGACCACACCGACTCGTCGGTGGTGTCCCGCAAGCTGGCAGAGGACGTCGTGTCGCCGTCGGGTGAGCTGATCGCCCACCGCAACGATGATGTCACGATGGGCCTCGTCGAGGAGTTCGTGCGCAGTGGCGTCGAGCAGATCAAGGTGCGCTCGGTGCTCACCTGCGATTCGAAGCAGTCGACCTGTGCGTACTGCTACGGCCGCTCGCTCGCGACGAACCGTCCCGTGGAGATCGGTGAGGCCATCGGCATCATCGCTGCCCAGTCGATCGGCGAGCCGGGCACCCAGCTCACGATGCGTACCTTCCACACCGGTGGTGTGGCAGGCGAGGACATCACGCACGGTCTGCCGCGTGTGGCCGAGCTCTTCGAGGCCCGCACGCCCAAGGGCGTGGCGCCGATCTCGGAGGCTGCCGGTCGCGTGCGCGTCGAGGACACCGAGAAGGCACGCAAGCTCATCGTCACCCCCGACGATGGGTCGACCGAGATCGCCTACGCGGTCTCGAAGCGTGTGCGCCTCCTGGTGAACGAGGGCGACCATGTGGCAGTCGGCCAGCAGCTCACTGCCGGTGTGCGCGATCCGAAGGACATCCTCAACGTCCTGGGCACCCGCGAGGCGGAGATGTTCCTCGTCGACCAGGTGCAGGAGGTGTACCGGTCGCAGGGCGTGGGCATCCACGACAAGCACATCGAGGTCATCGTCCGGCAGATGCTGCGTCGTGTCATCGTGATCGAGTCCGGCGACACGAACATGCTGTCCGGTGAGCTCATCGACCGGGCGGAGTTCGCGTCGCGCAACCGGGCGGTCGTGGCTCAGGGTGGGCAGCCGGCATCGGCGCGCCCGGAGCTCATGGGCATCACGAAGGCCTCGCTCGCCACGGAGTCCTGGCTCTCGGCGGCCTCCTTCCAGGAGACCACGCGCGTGCTCACCGAGGCGGCCATCCAGCGCCGCAAGGATCCGCTGCTCGGCCTCAAGGAGAACGTCATCCTCGGTCGCCTCATCCCCGCTGGTACGGGCCTCCCGCTCTACCGCGACGTGGATGTGGAGCCCACGGAGGAGGCGAAGGCTGCGATGTACGCCTCGATGTCGTCCTACGACGACCTCGACTACACCGCCTTCGGCACCGGCACCGGCGAGGCCGTCCGCCTCGAGGACTTCGACCTGGGTGGCTACCGCTAGGAGCGAGGGAGTCCAAGCGCTCGCGCTTGGACTCCCGAGCGACGACGCGGTTGAGCGCATGGCGCGTAGCGTCAGGCGCGATCACCGCTAGGGGCGATGTGGCCCGGTTGAGCGCATGGCGCGTAGCGTCAGGCGCGATCACCGCTAGGGGCGATGTGGCCCGGTTGAGCGCATGGCGCGTAGCGTCAGGCGCGATCACCGCTCGGCACGCCTTCCCTGCACGACCTGATGGGCCCCTTCGGGGGCCCATCAGCGTGTTCGGGGTGTGCTCACTCGCCGACGTACTCGAACGGGCCGCTTGCGAGTGCCGGTCCGGAGGCGCGCACGGCCAACACTGCTGCGATCCCCGCGAGCACCATGAGCGTGAGGACCGCCGCCCGGAACCCGCCGTCGGTGGTGCCAGAGCGGCTGTACACCACACTCACGACCGCCACCCCGAGGCCGGTGCCGAACGCACGCGTCATGTTGAGGACGCCACCGGCGATGCTCGCCCGCTCGTGCGGTGCGTGCAGCATGATCGCCGCGTTGTTCGCCGGGGTGAACAGTCCCGAGCCGATGCCGAGCAGCACGAGTGCCGCACCGACGTGTGCCGCCGAGGTGCCCCACGAGGCGACGGCGAAGGCGATCGCGGCGAGCGCCATGCCGAGGGTCGTCGGCAGGGTGGAGCCCCGGCGGTCGGCGATGCGACCGGCGAACGGGGTGACGGACGCGATCGCGGCAGGCAGCAGGGTGAGGAACAGCCCTGCGGCACTCGGGTTCCAGCCCAGTCCCTGTTCGAGGACGAAGGGGGTGATGAAGAGCGTGCCGAAGAGCACGAGGTAGGAGAGCAGCCCCGCAGCGAGCGATGCGCGGAAGTGAGGGTTGGACAGGAGATCAAGGGGGAGCAGGGCGTCAGTGCCGCCACGTTGTCGGCGGACCGAGTGCAGCCCGAGCGCCGCTCCTGCGGTGATCGCGATGACTGCGGGGAGCGCCACAGCGGTGCGCAGGATGGATCCGTGCTCGACGGCCGTCAGCGCGAGGAGGGCAGTCACCGTCGTCACGGCGAGCAGCACGACTCCCGGCGCATCCCAACCGCGGGCGCTGTGGGTGGCGCGCGTGCGTGGGAGCAGGATCAGGCCCAAGGCGATGCCGATGATGCCGGCGGGCACGTTCACCAGGAAGACGCTGCGCCAGCCCCAGGCGTGCACGAGGATGCCGCCGACGGATGGGCCGAGGGCCAGGCCGAGGGCCTGGGAGACGGCCTGCACGCCGATGCCGCGTCCCACCGTGCCCTCGGGCATGGCAATGCGGATGAGTGCGACGCTGTTGGCCTGGAGCATGGCCGCGCCGATGCCCTGGAGCACTCGGGCGGCGTCGAGGACGGCGATGCTCGGCGCGAACGCGCATGCGGCCGAGGCGAGGGTGAACAGACCGAAGCCGTAGACGTAGACGAGCTTCCGGCCGAGCATGTCCGCCATCCGCCCGATGGGGATGACCGCGGCGACGAGGGTGAGCAGGTACGACAGGGCCACCCACGAGGCCGTCGCCAGGCTTACGGAGAAGGCGCGCTGGATGGCGGGGGTCGCCAGTGTCACGATGCTCGCATCAAGCTGCCCCATGAAGGCGCCGACCGACACCGAGCCGACCACGAACCAATGGGCGTTCGGATGGGTGCGGATGCGCTCGGGCCGGGCGGGCTCGCGGAGGAAGCGGGACCTGTCGTCGGACATGACGCGAGCATGCGCCCGGCCTTGACATAGTGCAAATAGGCTCAATCGCAAATATCCATAGCATGCACCTATAGTCGGGCCATGGATCGGCGCCACCTCGCCCTCTTCGTCGCCGTCGTCGACCACGAGGGCTTCTCCGCGGCCGCCGATGCCCTCGGTCTGGCCCAACCCACGGTGTCGGTGGCCGTTGCCACCCTCGAACGCGAACTCGGCATGCCGCTGCTGCAGCGCCTGCCGCGCGGCGTGCGACCCACGGCCGCCGGCGCCGCGCTCGTGGAGCCCGCGCGCGCCGTCCTGCGTGACTTCGCGGTGGTCGAGTCGGTCGCAGCGGCCATGCAGGGTCTGCATGGCGGCAGCCTCGACGTGGTCGCCATCCCCACTCTCACCCACGAACTTGCCGAGCTCGTGGGCCGCTTCCGCGCCCTCCACCCGGCGGTGACGGTGCGCTGTGCCGACCCGGGCGTGCAGTCGATCGAGTCGCTCGTGCGCTCGGGCGCCTGCGACCTGGGCCTGGGGGAGGTGCCCGAGGACGTCACGGGCCTCACCTGCACCCCGCTCGGTGCGCAGCCCTTCCTCCTTGCCCTTCCACCCGGCAGCGCGGTGCCGGCGGCCCTGGCGGACCTCGCCTTCGTCGCCACCCCGGTTGGCACCTCCTCCCGGGCAATGCTCGAGGAGGCCGTCCCGGACCCCGTGGTCGTCGTCGAGACGGCCCAGCGCGAGGCCCTCGTCCCACTCGTGGTGGCAGGTGCCGGCGCGGCCCTGCTCCCGGAGCCGCTGGCACGCCAGGCCGCCGGATTGGGTGCCCGGGTGCTGCCGACCACCCCTGCCGTCACCAGGCCCTTCGCGCTGCTGCAGCGCGTGGGGCCGCTCGCGCCGGCAGCGGCCGCCTTCGTCGCGGCGGCCGTCGGCGTGTCGCACGTCACTGCGCTGCCGGCGGTCGGTGGCCACGCGTAACCTCCTGACGCAAGCCAGGCCGACCGGTGTGGGGATGCACCCCGGTGGTGGCAGCCCTGTGCGTTTTGCCGTCCGTCACGATCTCCGGTAACGTCCACCCCCGCGCCCGATTTGCCTCGGGTGATGCTGCACGCCCTCGGGCGAGCGGCACCGGCCCCCTCCGGTTCGAGAACGACGCAGCCGTCCGTGCGGATTGCGACACACCCGACCGCGTGGGTCGGAGACGGGGCAGCGGGAGCACAGCAACCGAATCGCGTGGGAGCGGGTCTTCCACGCACGACGACACGGAGACGTGAGTGCCAACGATCCAGCAGCTGGTCCGCAAGGGCCGCCAGGACAAGGTCGCGAAGAACACGACGCCCGCGCTCAAGGGTTCGCCCCAGCGCCGTGGCGTGTGCACGCGCGTGTACACCACGACGCCCAAGAAGCCGAACTCCGCACTGCGCAAGGTCGCCCGTGTGCGTCTTACCTCGGGCATCGAGGTCACCGCGTACATCCCCGGTGTGGGTCACAACCTGCAGGAGCACTCGATCGTGCTCGTGCGTGGTGGCCGTGTGAAGGATCTCCCGGGTGTCCGCTACAAGATCATCCGCGGCGCGCTCGATACGCAGGGCGTGAAGAACCGCAAGCAGGCACGCAGCCGCTACGGCGCGAAGAAGGGCTGATAACACATGCCACGCAAGGGTCCCGCTCCGAAGCGTCCGCTCGTCCACGATCCGGTCTACCAGTCGCAGCTTGTGACGCAGCTGGTGAACCGCGTCCTGCTCGACGGCAAGAAGTCCACCGCCGAGTCCATCGTCTACGGCGCCCTCGAGGGCTGCCGCGAGAAGACGGGCACGGACCCCGTCGTCACGCTCAAGCGCGCGATGGACAACATCAAGCCCACGCTCGAGGTGCGCTCGCGCCGCGTCGGTGGCGCCACGTACCAGATCCCGGTCGAGGTGAAGCCGGGCCGTGCCAACACCCTGGCCCTCCGCTGGCTCATCGGCTACTCGCGTGCACGTCGTGAGAAGACCATGACCGAGCGCCTCATGAACGAGATCCTCGATGCCTCCAACGGCCTCGGCGCCTCGGTGAAGAAGCGCGAGGACACCCACAAGATGGCAGAGGCCAACAAGGCCTTCGCCCACTACCGCTGGTAACCAACGGAACCACGTCGACAGAGGATTTGAAGCAAAGTGGCCAACAAGCTTGATCTCGCCAAGGTGCGCAACATCGGCATCATGGCGCACATCGACGCGGGCAAGACCACGACGACCGAGCGCATCCTGTTCTACACCGGTATCAACTACAAGATCGGTGAGGTTCACGAGGGCGCGGCCACGATGGACTGGATGGAGCAGGAGCAGGAGCGCGGCATCACCATCACGTCCGCTGCCACCACCTGCCAGTGGAACGACCACACCATCAACATCATCGACACGCCCGGTCACGTCGATTTCACCGTCGAGGTGGAGCGCTCGCTCCGCGTGCTCGATGGTGCCGTGACCGTGTTCGACGGCGTCGCCGGTGTGGAGCCGCAGTCCGAGACGGTGTGGCGTCAGGCCAACAAGTACTCGGTGCCCCGTATCTGCTTCGTCAACAAGCTCGATCGCACGGGTGCCGACTTCTTCCGCTGCGTGCAGATGATCATCGATCGTCTGGCTGCGGTGCCCTGCGTGCTGCAGATCCCGATCGGCGCGGAGGCTGACTTCCGCGGTGTCGTCGATCTCGTGCGCATGAAGGCCCTGGTGTGGCCCGAGGACACGAAGAAGGGCGAGGAGTACAACGTCGAGGACATCCCGGCGAACCTCGCGGACGATGCTGCCGAGTGGCACCAGCGCATGCTTGAGGTCATCGCCGACGCGGACGACGAGTTCGCGGAGAAGTTCCTCGAGGAGTCCTTCACCGAGCAGGACATCAAGGACGCCGTGCGTCGCGCCACCCTCGCCTTCAAGATCACGCCGGTCCTCACCGGTTCGGCCTTCAAGAACAAGGGCGTGCAGCCCATGCTCGACGCGGTCGTTGACTACCTGCCCTCGCCGCTCGACATCGATGCGGTGAAGGGCTTCAAGCCGGGTGACGAGGAGGTTGTCGTCGCGCGCAAGCCCGATGATGCCGAGCCGCTCGCCGCGCTCGCCTTCAAGATCGCGTCCGACCCGCACCTCGGCAAGCTCACGTACGTGCGTGTCTACTCGGGCCGCCTCGAGTCTGGTGCCACCGTCATCAACGCGACGAAGCACAAGAAGGAGCGCATCGGCAAGATCTACCGCATGCACGCCAACAAGCGTGAGGAGATCGAGAGCGTCGGTGCCGGCGACATCATCGCGGTCATGGGCCTCAAGGACACCACGACGGGTGAGACCCTCTCGGACGGCAACATCGTCCTCGAGTCGATGACCTTCCCGGATCCGGTGATCGAGGTCGCCATCGAGCCCAAGACGAAGGGCGACCAGGAGAAGCTCGGCGTTGCCATCCAGCGTCTGGCGGAAGAGGACCCGACCTTCCGCGTGCAGACGAGCGAGGAGACCGGCCAGACCCTCATCCGGGGCATGGGCGAGCTGCACCTCGAAATCCTCGTCGATCGCATGAAGCGTGAGTTCAAGGTCGAGGCCAACGTCGGCAAGCCGCAGGTGGCCTACCGCGAGACCATCACGAAGAAGGTCGAGAAGGTCGACTACACGCACAAGAAGCAGACGGGTGGCTCCGGCCAGTTCGGCAAGGTGCAGATCACGATCGAGCCCAACGCCGAGTCCGTCGGTGGCAAGGGTGGCTACGAGTTCGTGAACGCCGTCACCGGTGGCCGCATCCCGCGTGAGTACATCCCCTCGGTCGATGCCGGCTGCCAGGACGCCATGCAGTACGGCGTGCTCGCGGGCTTCCCGCTCGTCGATGTGAAGGTGACGCTGCTCGATGGCGCCTACCACGACGTCGACTCGTCCGAGCTTGCCTTCAAGATCGCCGGTTCGATGGCCTTCAAGGAGGCCGCGCGCCGCGCCACCCCGGTGCTCCTCGAGCCGCTGATGTCGGTCGAGGTCACCACCCCCGAGGACTTCATGGGCGACGTGATCGGTGACCTGAACTCCCGTCGTGGCCAGATCCAGGCCATGGACGAGCGTGCAGGGGCTCGCGTCGTGAAGGCCCTGGTCCCGCTGTCGGAGATGTTCGGCTACGTCGGCGATCTCCGCTCCAAGACCCAGGGTCGTGCGTCGTACTCAATGGAATTCCATTCGTACGCGCAGGTGCCGAACAACGTCGCGACGGAGATCATCGCGAAGTCGCGAGGCGAGTAAGCCCGGGCCCACGCCCACCGACCACAACTGAACACCCCTGCAGGCGGCCGCCTGCAGTCCCCCTCCACTCCGGATCCCGCGGTCCGGGGCATCAACCCAAAGGAGCCCGAAATGGCCAAGGCGAAGTTCGAACGGACAAAGCCCCACGTCAACATCGGCACCATCGGTCACATCGACCACGGTAAGACGACCCTTACCGCGGCGATCTCGAAGGTGCTGCACGACAAGTACCCGGACGTCAACCCGTTCACGCCTTTCGACCAGATCGACAAGGCGCCGGAAGAGCGTCAGCGCGGCATCACCATCTCCATCGCGCACATCGAGTACCAGACCGAGGCGCGCCACTACGCCCACGTCGACTGCCCCGGTCACGCCGACTACATCAAGAACATGATCACCGGTGCGGCCCAGATGGACGGCGCGATCCTCGTGGTCGCCGCCACCGACGGCCCCATGCCCCAGACGCGTGAGCACGTGCTGCTCGCCCGCCAGGTGGGTGTGCCCGCGATCGTCGTCGCCCTCAACAAGTGCGACATGGTCGATGACGAGGAGATCCTGGAGCTCGTCGAGCTCGAGGTCCGCGAGCTGCTCTCGTCCTACGAGTTCCCCGGCGACGACCTCCCGGTCGTGCGCGTGGCTGCCTTCCCGGCCCTCAACGGCGATGCCAAGTGGGCCGAGTCGATCATGGAGCTCATGGGCGCCGTCGACAGCTACATCCAGACCCCGGCGCGCGACGTCGACAAGCCGTTCCTCATGCCCGTTGAGGACGTGTTCACGATCACCGGTCGTGGCACCGTCGTCACCGGCCGTATCGAGCGCGGCATCATCAAGGTGAACGAGGAAGTCGAGATCGTCGGCATCAAGCCCAAGACGATGAAGACGACCGTCACCGGTGTCGAGATGTTCCGCAAACTCCTCGACGAGGGCCAGGCGGGCGAGAACGTCGGCCTGCTGCTCCGCGGTACGAAGCGCGAGGAGGTTGAGCGCGGCCAGGTCCTCTGCAAGCCGGGTTCGATCACCCCGCACACGGAGTTCGAGGGTCAGGCCTACATCCTCTCCAAGGAGGAGGGTGGCCGTCACACCCCGTTCTTCAACAACTACCGTCCGCAGTTCTACTTCCGTACGACGGACGTCACGGGCGTCGTCACGCTGCCGGCCGGCCGTGAGATGGTCATGCCCGGTGACAACACCGAGATGACGATCTCGCTCATCCAGCCGATCGCCATGGACGAGGGCCTGAAGTTCGCCATCCGTGAAGGTGGCCGCACCGTCGGTGCCGGTCGCGTCACGAAGATCCTCAAGTAACACCCTGACGCCAGTTGGGGGCGGTCAACCGCTGACCGCCCCCAACACCGGCGCCCGGCGTGCAGCAACCCTGCGCGCGGCACCGGATGGCTCAACCAGCAGCGGCCCCACACAGGTAAGGAACCACACGCCATGGCGGGACAGAAGATCCGCATCAGGCTCAAGGCCTACGACCACGAGGTCATCGATTCCTCGGCGCGCAAGATCGTCGAGACCGTGA
>JAKALQ010000130.1 GCA_021824095.1 Actinomycetes bacterium | reverse complement strand
TCGGCGAGCACCGCGAGGCCCCGACTCCAGTCGCCCGGCGTGGGGCGCGTGTAGAAGAGCAGCGGACGCTCGGCGAGCACGATGCTGCCCGACCAGCAGCCCACCTCGTCCGGCAGCGGCGCGAGCGCGTCGTCGAGGACCTGCCAGTGCACGAGATCGTCGGAGACGGCGTGGCCCCAGCGGATGTCGGCCCGCCAGGTGAGCGCATCCGGCACGTGCTGGAAGGTCGCGTGGTAGCGGGTGCCGTCAAAGACGATGCCGTGGGGGTCGTTCATCCAGCCACGATCGGGCGTGAGGTGGAACTGTGGGCGCTGCACGCTCGGACCCTAGCGCCCGCACATTTCCTATCAAATTGGTAGGCAAATGCTAGGCTCTCGGTATGCACGCGCTCGAGCTCATCCTCGCCGGTGTGCTCGTGGGCGTCTCGGTGGGCCTCACGGGCATGGGCGGGGGCGTGCTCATGACGCCGATCCTGGTGCTCCTCTTCGGCGTCGACCCCATGGCCGCGGTGGGCAGCGATCTGCTCGTCGCCTTCTGCATGAAGCCCGTCGGCGCCTTCGTGCACCACCGCGCCGGGAGCATCCGCTGGGAGATCATGCGCTGGCTCGTGCCCTTCTCGGTGCCCGCGGCCTTCTCCGGCGCCTTCCTGCTCGATGCCATGGGCAGCGGCCCGGAGCTCGCCACCCGCCTCAAGCTCGTCATCGGGAGCGCCCTGCTCCTCGCCGTCGTCGGCATGGTGGCCGGCACCTTCGTCGGGCGCGGGCGGGCACCCCTCACCCCCGGCGAACGCCTCACCGTCCGACCCGTCGCCACGGCCCTCATCGGCCTCTTCGGCGGCTTCATCGTGGGCATGACCTCGGTGGGCTCGGGCACGCTCATCATCGTGCTCCTCATGCTCACCTACCCGCGGCTGCGGGCACGTGACCTCGTGGGCTCCGACCTTGTGCAGGCCATCCCGCTCGTCGGTGCCGCCACGCTGGGCCATGTCGTCGCGGGGCATGTGGAGTTCGGCCTCGCCGGGTGGCTGCTGCTCGGCGCCATCCCGGGCATCGCCCTCGGCGCCCGCTTCGCCAGCGAGGTGCCGAACGCGGTGCTGCGGTGGATGCTCACCGTGCTGCTGCTCGGCTCTGGCCTGGCACTGTGGCATGTGCCCACCGGCCTTGTCATCGCGGCGTCCGCCGCCCTCGCCATCGCCGGCATGGAGGTGACGGCACGACGCAGCCGTCGCCCCGCCGCGCTGCGCTACCTGGAGCTCACGGCAGCGGTCAGGCGCTCGCGGTAGTGCCGCCGTTCGCGCCGCCCTGCGGCTTGCTCGGGTAGGAGTAGCGCTCGCCCAGGGTCTGGCGGTAGACGTCCTCGCGGAAGCGCACGCCGAGCATGGCGCACAGGCGCTGGGCTTCACGCGAGTCGGCGCAGAAGGCCTCGTACGTCACGTGGATCGCGTGGTCGGGATTCGCATGTGCGTAGGCGGCAGCCCGACGCTCGAAATCCTCGAGGGCGGCGCGCTGGCGCACCCGCTCCTCGTCCGAGAGCTTCACCCACCAGGCCCCCGCCATGGTGTCATCGAGGTTGCGGGTGAGGAAGATGATGGCGCCCGGCTTGCGAATGGACGTGATCCAGCGGAGCTTCTGCTCGAAGTCCTCCTCGGTGGTGCGATACCACCAGCGGATCTCCTTGAACCCGATCGTCTTCGGGATGGGGCGGAAGGGGTAGAGCTGGTTCAGCAGCGCCCGCCGCACGTCGCGCTTCCACTGAAGCGTGGAGAACTCGTGCGACCCGTACCACGGGCTCGCCGGCTTGCTGCGGCCCTGGTACGGCAGTCGCGCCGCTGCGGCCAGCCGCTCCTCGGCATCGGCGAGGGGCAGGGGGAAGAGGTAGTTCTCACCCTTGATGTCGAATCCGGGCAGGTGCGTGAGGTAGCCGGTGAGCAGGGTGGAACCGCTGCGACCATAGGTGACGACGTAGACGGAACGGAAGCGACTGGTGCCTCGCCACGGCGGCATGGCAGCACCGAGCAGGGCCCGCAACCAGGTGGGGGGACGCAGCCAGGTGCCCGCGCGTGCGAAGGCCCAGGTGGGGTTCTGCAGGATGTAGTGCACGGTGTGCAGCAGGTGCATCGACATCAGCGCAGTACCTCCGCGACGACGGTCGCGGCGATGGCGGTGAGGTCACCAACTCCCGCAACCCGCAGTTCGGGCTTCGTCGGTGGTTCGTAGTCCTGGCCGACACCGGTGAGGTTCGGGATGGACCCCTGGCCGGCACGGCGGTAGAGGCCCTTCGGGTCGCGTTCCATGCACACCTCGAGCGGTGTGTCGACGTGCACCTCGATGAAGTCGCCGGCAGCAAAGCGCCCGCGCACCGCGTCGCGATCGGCTCGGTAGGGCGAGACGAGCGAGACGAGCACCACGAGGCCGGCGTCCACCATGAGCCGCGCTACCTCGCCGACGCGGCGCACGTTCTCGGCGCGGTCCTCGGGGGTGAACCCGAGGTCCTTGTTGAGGCCGAGGCGCAGGTTGTCGCCATCGAGCACGTAGGTGTGGATGCCGCGGGTGACGAGCTCGCGCTCGACGGCATTGGCGATCGTCGACTTGCCGGAGCCGGGCAAGCCCGTGAACCACAGCACCTTCGACGGGTGCCCCATCTGCACGGCCCGGCGCGCGCGATCGGACTCGAAGGCCTGCGCGTGCACGTTGGCACCGCGACGCATGTCGTGGACCATGAGGCCCGCGGCAACGGTGTCGCCGGTGACGCGGTTCACGAGCAGGAAGGAACCCGTGTCGCGGACGTCGGTGTAGCGATCGAGCATGATGGGTGCGTCGGTGGCAATCTCGACACGGCCGATCTCATTGATGGCGAGGTCGCGGGCCGCGTGACGGTGCCCGGTCTCGACGTCGACCCGGTCGCGAATGGACGTGACCGTGGCGGGCACCCGCAGGGGGCCGTTCACAAGCTCGTAGGTGCGGCCACGGGCGAGCGGCTGCTCGCCGAGCCACACGAGTTCGGCCGCGTAGCGGTCGTTCGGCACGCGCTCCTCGCCGGCCTGCACGAGCAGGTCGCCACGGGCGCAGTCGATCTCGCGGTCGAGCGTGACCGCCACGGCGTCCCCGGCCGCCGCCGACTCGGCGTCGACGCCGGCAACGGTGATCGCGGCGATGCTTGCCGAGACGCCCGTGCGCCCCACCGTGACCCGGTCACCAACTCGCACGCTGCCGGACGTGATGGTGCCCGCGTAGCCGCGGTAGTTGCCGGCGGCACGCAGCACGAGCTGCACGGGCAGGCGCAGGCGTCCGTCGATCGATGCGTCGCCGGCCTCGACCGTGCGCAGCACGTCGAGCAGGGTGCCGCCGTCATACCAGGGCGCCGCATT
>JAKALQ010000037.1 GCA_021824095.1 Actinomycetes bacterium | reverse complement strand
CCCCCGCTGCCACGGCGACGCCCGAGGCGCCCGCCCCCCCGGCGGCCCCGGCCGCTCGTCCTGCAGGTCCGGCACTGTACGACATGCCCCGACCCCGCCCCGCGGCACCCCGCCCGGGCGCGCCGCGAGTCGGCAACAACCCCTTCATGACCCGCGACACGGGTCGCCCTGACCGCGACGAGATGCCGCGTCCCCGTCCGGCGAACACGCCAGGCGACATGCCGCGTCCCCGCCCCAATCCCGGTGCCATGCCGGCGCAGCGCCCCTTCGGCGTGCGCCCGTCGGGTCCCGGTCGTCCCGGTGGCCCGCGTCCTGCGGGTGCCGGCGGTCCCGGACGTCCCGGTGGCCCGCGTCCTGCGGGTGCCGGCGGTCCCGGACGTCCTGCCGGTGCCGGTGGTGCCCGCCCGGGTGGCTTCGGTGGCCCCCGTCCCGGTGGTGCGCCTGCGGGTGGTCCCGGTCGTCCCGGTGGTGCCCCCACGGGTGGCCGCGGCACGACCGCTGGTGCCTTCGGTCGCGGCGGCGGCAAGTCGTCGAAGAACCGCAAGAGCAGGCGCGAGAAGCGGCAGGAGTTCGACAACCTCGCCGCACCGATCCTCGGCGGCATCCAGGTGCCGCTCGGTGGTGGCGCCACGGTGCGCCTCCCGCGTGGTGCCTCGCTCACGGACTTCGCCGAGAAGATCGGTGCCAACCCCGCGTCCCTCGTGACGGTCATGTTCAAGCTCGGCGAGATGGTGAATGCCACGCAGAGTGTCGATGACGACACCCTGCGCCTACTCGGTGCCGAGCTGCAGTACGACGTGCAGGTGGTCTCGCCCGAGGACGAGGACCGCGAGCTCCTCGAGAGCTTCGACCTCGAGTTCGGCGCAGCCGAGGACGAGGATGCCGAGCTCACGCCGCGGCCCCCGGTGGTCACGGTCATGGGTCACGTCGACCATGGCAAGACGCGACTGCTCGACGCCATCCGCAAGACGAACGTCGTGGAGGGTGAGGCCGGCGGCATCACCCAGCACATCGGCGCCTACCAGGTGGTCGTGCAGCACGATGGTGCCGATCGCGCACTCACCTTCATCGACACTCCCGGTCACGAGGCCTTCACGGCCATGCGTGCCCGTGGCGCGCAGGTCACCGACATCGCGGTGCTCGTTGTGGCGGCCGATGACGGTGTGAAGCCGCAGACCATCGAGGCGCTCAACCACGCGCAGGCGGCGAACGTGCCGATCGTCGTGGCGGTGAACAAGATCGACAAGCCGGAGGCGGACCCGATGCGGGTGCGCACCCAGCTCACCGAGTTCGGCCTCGTGGCAGAGGAGTTCGGCGGCGACACCATGTTCGTCGACATCTCAGCGCGCCAGGGCCTGCACATCGACCGCCTGCTCGACGCCGTGCTGCTCACGGCTGATGCGGCGATCGACCTGCGGGCGAACGCCGCTCGTGACGCCGAGGGTGTGGCCATCGAGGCGCACCTCGACCGTGGTCGTGGCCCCGTGGCCACCGTGCTCGTGCAGCGCGGCACCCTGCGCCCCGGCGACTCCATCGTCGCCGGTGACGCCTTCGGCCGCGTGCGCGCCATGCTCGACGAGAATGGCAACCCGCTCGATGAGGCAGGCCCGTCCCGTCCGGTGCAGGTGCTCGGCCTCACCTCGGTGCCGGGTGCCGGCGACTCCTTCCTCGTCGTCTCCGAGGATCGCATCGCCCGCCAGATCGCCCAGGCGCGCGCCGCTCGCGAGCGCAACGCGCTGCTGGCCCGTACCCGTGTGAAGCGCACGCTCGAGGACTTCCTCGCCACCGTCGAGAAGGGCGAGGTGCAGGAGCTCAAGCTCATCATCAAGGGTGACGTGTCCGGCTCGGTCGAGGCCCTCGAGGATGCGCTGCTCAAGGTGCAGGTGTCGGACGAGGTCATCCTCCGCGTCCTGCACCGTGGTGTCGGCGCGATCAACAAGAACGACGTCACGCTTGCCGCGGCATCGGACGCCATCGTCATCGGCTTCAACGTGCGACCCGAGGGCAAGGTGGCGGAGCTCGCCGACGACGAGGGCGTGGAGATCCGCTTCTACAACGTCATCTACGCGGCCATCGAGGACGTGGAGAAGGCGCTCAAGGGCATGCTGAAGCCGGAGTTCGAGGAGGCGCAGCTTGGCTCCGCCGAGGTGCGCGAGGTCTTCAAGTCCTCGAAGTTCGGCACCATCGCCGGTTGCATGGTCCGCGACGGCTCCATCCGACGCAACAGCAAGGCGCGGCTCGTGCGCGACGGCATCGTCGTTGCCGACAACCTGCAGATCCACTCGCTGCGTCGCTTCAAGGATGACGCCACCGAGGTCCGTGAGGGCTTCGAGTGCGGTGTCGGCCTGGGGTCGTACAACGACCTCCGCGTCGGCGACATCGTCGAGACCTTCGAGATGCGCGAGAAGGCGCGAGCCTGAGCCGAGGTGGGCCGCCTGCGGGCGGCCCACCCTCCGCGAGAGGGAGCAAGCAATGCACGAGAACCTGCGCGCCCGCCAGCTGGCCAAGCGCATCCAGGAGATCGTCGCCGAGGCGATCGAGTACCGCGTGAAGGATCCCCGGCTGGGGTTCGTCACCATCACCGATGCGCGGCTCACGAATGACCTGCGCGAGGCCACCGTCTTCTACACGGTGTTCGGTGGCGAGGCAGAGCACGAGGCGACGGCGGATGCACTCGAGACCGCCCGTGGGCAGATCCGCACCGAGGTCGGCCGACGCCTTGGCATCAAGCACACACCGTCCCTGGCCTTCGTCGTCGATCGGGTGCCGGAGACCTCGGCGCACCTTGAGGGGCTGCTGCGCGAGATGCACGCATCCGACGCCGAACTCGCGAAGGTGCGGGAGGGCGCGAGCTTCGCCGGTGACGCCGATCCGTACCGTCACGAGGACGACGACGAGGCCTGACCATGGCAGGGCCACGCGTACGCACGGCACCGGACGGGATCGTCATCATCGACAAGCCCGCGGGCATGACCTCGCATGACGTCGTCGCACGCCTGCGCCGTGTGTACGGCACGCGGGCCGTCGGCCATGCCGGCACGCTCGACCCGATGGCCACGGGGGTGCTCGTCCTCGGTATCGAGCGGGCCACCAAGCTGCTCGGCCACCTCATGGCCACCACCAAGGAGTACGAGGCCACCATGCGCCTCGGCGTGCGGACCACCACGGACGACGCCGAGGGCGAGGTCACCGCGGCCGTCGACGGATCGCGCATCGACGACGGTGACATCGCCCGCGTCATCCGTGGCTTCACCGGCGACATCACGCAGGTGCCCTCGTCCGTGTCAGCCATCAAGGTCGGTGGCGTCCGCGCCTACACGCTGGCGCGGGAGGGTGTCGAGGTTGCCCTCGCACCCCGGCCCGTCACCATCACGTCCATCGCCATCCGCGACATCCGCCACGGTGAGGCCACCACGGACGTCGACGTGGTCGTCACCTGCTCGCATGGCACCTACATCCGGGCGCTCGCACGCGACATCGGTGATGCCCTCGGCGTCGGGGGGCACCTCACGGCACTGCGTCGCACCCGTTCGGGGCGCTTCACCCTCGCCGATGCCATGCCCCTGCCGACGGCGGGCGAACCGGCGCCGTCCATGGTGCCGTTGCGTGCCGTGCTCGAACGTGAGTTTGCGGTGGCCCAGCTCGACGCGGAGGAGGCGGCACTGGTGCGCAATGGCATGCGCATCCGTTCCGGCGAGGCACCAGGGGGTCTCACGGGCCTGCTGGACGTCACCGGCGCGGTGCTCGCGCTCGCCGAGGCCGAGCGTGGCTACTGGCACTACCGCGCGGTGTTCCCGTCGTGATGCCGCGCTGCGGTGATTGGATACGCGCATGATCGAGAGCGTCGTGACCATCGGGGTGTTCGACGGTGTGCACCGCGGGCATCGCGCCCTCATCGACACCACGGTGGCCCTGGCCCGGACGGAGGGGCTGCGCCCCGCGGCCGTCACCTTCGACCCGCACCCCATGACCGTCGTGCGCGGCCTGGAGATCCCCCTGCTCACCACCCCCGCACGTCGACGCGCGCTGCTCCTCGCGGAGGGCATCGCCCACGTGCATGTGTGCCACTTCGACGCCGAGCGTGCGCAGCAGGAGCCAGAGGCCTTCGTCGAGGAGGTGCTCATCCGCGACCTCGGGGCGCGCATGGTCGTCGTGGGGGAGGGTTTCCGCTTCGGCCGGCGCGCCAGCGGTGACGCGGGCACCCTGCGAGCCGGTGGGCTCATCGTGCATGAGGTGCCGACGGTGAGTGCCGGCATCGACCGCATCTCCAGCACGCGCATCCGCGGCGCCCTCGTCGAGGGCGATGTGGCCGAGGCACGTGCGCTCCTCGGACGGCCGCACCGGCTTGAGGGCGTCGTGACGCACGGCAACAAGCGCGGGCGCACCATCGGCTACCCCACGGCCAACCTCGGCTCCATGGATCGACTCCTCATCCCGGCCGACGGCGTCTACGCCGGCTGGCTCGTGCGTGGCGAGATTGCCCACGGCTTCGACGGCGAGGCAGCCCTGCCCGCGGCCATCTCGATCGGCACCAACCCCACGTTCGACGATGTCTTCGAACGCCGCGTCGAGGCCTATGTGCTCGATCGCGACGACCTTGACCTGTACGGCGAGTACGTGGCCATCGACTTCGAGGCGCGCATCCGGGGCATGGAGCGTTTCGATGGTATCGATGCGCTGCTCGCCGCCATGGCACGGGACGTGGCCCAGGCGCGCAGCATCCTCGTCGACCGCTGACGTCCGCGCCGCGCGTACAGTCGGGACATGACCGACGAGAACCTGCCGGATTCCGCACCCCAGCCCGCGCTCAGCATCGAACTCCCGAGCGAGCATGAAGCCGGCGTGTTCGCCGACTTCGCGAACATCTGGAACACCCCCTCCACCTTCGTCATCGACTTCCTGTCGGTGAAGCAGCCCCCAGTGGATGCCACGCTGCTGAACCCCGAGGCTTCGGGCACCGTGCTGCTCACCAAGGTGGTGTCGCGCATCCGCATCCCGGCCGAGCAGGTGTTCCCCCTCATCGAGGCCCTCACCTCGCAGGCCAACAACTGGCTGACCCAGACGGGTCGCGAGGAGCCGCCGGAGGCCTGGTTCACGCCCGACGGCGGGGGCAACTGACGGACACACGGCACGCATGAGGGCGGGGTCGATGGCATGCCATCGACCCCGCCCTCATGCGTGGTTCAGTGGTGGCGCAGCGCCCAGAGCACGGCTGCCCGCTGGCTGCTCGACAGTGACAGCGTGCCGAGGGCGAGCGTGCGCACCTGGCGTGCGTCGAGGGCACGGATCTGGGCCGCGGTCAGCTGCGACAGCCAGGACGCCCCGCGGAAGTGCCGGAGTGTCGTGGCGGGCATCGCGGCGAGTGCCTTGGGTGCGAGCCCGAGGAGGGAGTCGCCGGCACCGAGCACGGTCTGGGGCGCGAGCGCGCGCACCTGCGACGGGCTCAGGGCTCGCCGGGCGTCAGTACCGAGCGCCCGGAACTGCGCCTCCGTGATGGCGTGCACCTGATCGGTCGTGAGGTGCCGAGCCTCGGCGACCGTGAGCCCGACGAACTGCTCCGGGGCCTCCTGCGCCAGCAGGGTGGGGCTGAGGCTGGCGAGGGTCGAGGTCTCCACCACGGCTGGGGTCGACGTCATGGTGTCGGGCGTCGCCGTCGCGGTGTCGAGCGTGGCCATCATGGTGTCGAGCGAGAAGCCACCGACGCCCACGGTCTCGCTGTCGGTCGCCGTCTCGGTCTCCAAGTGCACCGTCTCGGTCTCCGACATGGTGCTCGTCTCCACGTGCACCGTCTCCGTGTCACCGAGGCTGCCAAGGCCGACCGTCGCGGTGTCGGTGACCGTGCCGGTCTCCAGCTGCCCGTTGTCATTGGACTCCACCCGCGGGGCCACCGTCGTACCGGTCGAGCCCGAGCCGCTGGTGCCGGCGGTGAACACGAAGCCCGTGCCGTCGTGCTCCGACGAGTTGGACTGCTCCGACGAGGTGGACTGCGAGGAGCCCTCGTGGTCGTCTGCCGACGCGGGCGCGAGCCCGACACCGAGGGCGAGCACCAGGGCCGCCACCGTTCCCACCGCGATCGAGCCTGTCATCGTGCGCCGCATGGCGTACCCCTTCCCTTGCCCACGCACGCTAGGCGCCGGCAGGTGAAGCGCACCCCCACGGGTTCCCTAAGGGCAGGTAAAGCGTTCCGGCAGGGTGGCCGTCCCGTCGATTGGCCCCGGACGGCGGCCGTCCCCTACCCTGAGCCCTGACGACGGCAGGGCGGGCGCCCTGCTGCTCGCGACACCCGCCCGCATCCGCGCGGCGGCCCAGCGCCCGGGACACTCCCGGGCCCGACTGCGCCCGAGGAGCACAGCATGGCTGAGAAGTCCCAGATCATCGCCGAGTACGCCCGTTCCGAGGGCGACACCGGCAGCCCCGAGGTGCAGGTGGCGATCCTCACCACCCGCATCAACCAGCTCACCGAGCACCTGAAGCAGCACAAGCACGACCACCACTCGCGTCGTGGCCTGCTCCTGCTCGTCGGTCGTCGTCGTCGCCTCCTGCAGTACCTGGCGAAGAAGGACATCGAGCGCTACCGCGCACTCATCGAGCGACTCGGCATCCGCCGCTAGTCACCTCGTCCGTTCCCGCGCCTGCGGGGACGCACGCCGGGTCCCGGCTCCTGAGGGAACCCGCCCGCGTCCGTCCCCGCGAGCGCAGGGTGCGGTTCGCCACGACACCCGGCCGGGTCCTTTGCCCTGTCGCGCGTGGGTCCCGTACCCTTGCACCACCGGTCCCCGGGCCGGCGCACCACCCACAACCACATATCCGACGCCGGGACTCGAGATCCTCGAAGTCGGTCTCCGGTAGTGATCGTCGAACACGTTCGGCGGTTTCCATCGAAGGCCGGCGAGTCCTCGGGTCCTTCGCGTGCGGGTCAACACGTACGCAGAAGGAGGGCACCCGTGACGGGTCCCATCATCCACACGTCCGAAGCGCGCATCGACAACGGCGCCTTCGGCGTCCGCACCATCGGCTTCGAGACGGGCCGCCTCGCCCGCCAGGCCGCCGGCTCCGCGGTCGTCTACCTCGACGCCGAGACCATGCTCCTGTCCGCCACCACGGCCGGCAAGCAGCCCAAGGACCAGTTCGACTTCTTCCCCCTCACCGTCGACGTCGAAGAGCGCATGTACGCCGTCGGCCGCATCCCCGGCTCGTTCTTCCGCCGCGAGGGCCGCGCGTCCGAGGACGCCATCCTCACGTGCCGTCTCATCGACCGCCCGCTGCGCCCGGCCTTCGTCAAGGGCCTGCGCAACGAGGTCCAGGTCGTCGTCACGGTCATGAGCCTCAACCCGCAGCACCTGTACGACGTGGTCGCCATCAACGCCGCCTCCATGTCCACGCAGCTGGCGGGCCTGCCGTTCTCCGGCCCCATCGGCGGTGTGCGCGTCGCGCTCATCCGTGGCCAGTGGGTTGCCTTCCCGACCGTCGAGCAGCTCGAGGACGCGGTCTTCGACATGGTCGTCGCGGGTCGCATCGTCGGTGACGACGTCGCCATCATGATGGTCGAGGCCGAGGCCACCGATCGCACCATCGAGCTCGTGAAGGGCGGCGCCAAGGCGCCGACCGAGGAGGTCGTGGCCGAGGGCCTCGAGGCCTCGAAGGCCTTCATCCGCACCCTCTGCGAGGCCCAGGCCGAGCTCGCCGCCAAGGCGGCGAAGGAGACCGTGGAGTTCCCGATCTTCCTCGACTACCAGGACGACGCCTACCAGGCCGTCGAGGCAGCGGCGAAGGATGCCGTGGCCGAGGCCATGACGATCGTGAGCAAGGCCGACCGTGAGGCCCGCCTCGATGCGATCAAGGAGGAGATCGTCGAGAAGCTCGCCGAGCAGTTCGAGGGTCGCGAGAAGGAGCTCTCGGCAGCGCTGCGCAGCGTCACGAAGAAGGTCGTGCGCCAGCGCATCCTGCGTGAGCACAAGCGCATCGACGGCCGTGGCATCACCGACATCCGCCAGCTGTCCGCCGAGGTCGAGGTTGTGCCCCGTGCGCACGGTTCTGCCCTCTTCGAGCGCGGCGAGACGCAGATCCTCGGCGTCACGACGCTCAACATGCTGAAGATGGAGCAGCAGCTCGACACCCTCAGCCCGGTGACGCGCAAGCGCTACATGCACAACTACAACTTCCCGCCGTACTCGACCGGTGAAACGGGTCGCGTGGGCGCCCCGAAGCGTCGCGAGATCGGGCATGGTGCGCTCGCCGAGCGCGCCCTCGTGCCCGTGCTGCCGACGCGCGAGGAGTTCCCCTACGCCATCCGCCAGGTGTCGGAGGCCGTCGGCTCCAACGGCTCGACGTCGATGGGCTCGGTGTGTGCGTCGACGATGTCGCTGCTCAACGCCGGTGTGCCGCTCAAGGCGCCCGTGGCGGGCATCGCCATGGGCCTCGTGTCCGACACGGTCGACGGCAAGCCCGAGTACGTCGCCATCACCGACATCCTCGGTGCCGAGGACGCCTTCGGCGACATGGACTTCAAGGTTGCCGGCACCCGTGAGTTCGTCACCGCGCTGCAGCTCGACACCAAGCTCGACGGCATCCCGGCCCACGTGCTCGCCGGTGCGCTGCAGCAGGCACGCGACGCTCGCTTCACGATCCTCGACGTCATGCACGAGGCCATCGCGATGCCGGATGAGATGTCGAAGTTCGCGCCGCGGATCATCACGATCCACATCCCGGTTGACAAGATCGGTGAGGTCATCGGCCCGAAGGGCAAGATGATCAACCAGATCCAGGAGGACACCGGCGCCGAGATCACGATCGAGGACGACGGCACCATCTTCATCGGTGCCACCGACGGTCCGGCCGCCGAGGCCGCCCGCGCCGCGATCAACGCCATCGCCAACCCGCACATGCCGGAGGTCGGGGAGCGCTTCCTCGGCACGGTCGTGAAGATCGCCACCTTCGGCGCCTTCATCTCGCTGCTGCCCGGCAAGGACGGCCTGCTGCACGTCACGAAGATGCGCAAGCTCGCTGGCGGCAAGCGCATCGAGAATGTCGAGGACGTCGTGAAGGTCGGCCAGAAGATCCTGGTCGAGATCACCGAGATCGACGCCCGCGGCAAGCTCTCGCTCGAGGTCGCCGAGGACGACGAGGCCGTGAAGGCCGGCGCGGAGTCCGCAGAATGACGAACGCACGATCGCGGGTCGGGTACCTCCCGGCCCGCGATCAGCGTCCTGGCACCACCCGCACCATGCTCACCGAGGGCGACGGCTCCGTTGTGAAGCGCACGGTGCTCCCCGGTGGCCTGCGCGTCATCACCGAGCATGTGCCCGGGGTCCGCTCCGCCTCATTCGGCGTGTGGGCGGGTGTTGGTTCCCGTGACGAGACGCCGGCCATGGCTGGGTCCGCGCACTTCCTCGAGCACCTGCTGTTCAAGGGCACGCCGACGCGTGAGGCCCTCGACATCGCGGCCGCCATCGAGGCCGTCGGCGGTGACCTCAATGCCTTCACCACGAAGGAGTACACCTGCTACTACGCGCGGGTACTCGACACCGACCTGCCGCTGGCGATCGACATCATCAGCGACATCGCCACCAACGCGCTCATCCGCACGGCGGACGTCGAGCAGGAGCGTCACGTGATCCTCGAGGAGATCTCGATGCGTGACGACGACCAGGCCGACTCCGCACACGAGCTGTTCGCTGAGGCCATGTTCGGCGACCACGACCTCGGACGCCCCATCCTCGGCACCGTCGACACCATCCGTGCCGCCCGCACCGCGAGCATCCGTCGCTTCTACGCCAAGCACTACACGCCGGAGAAGCTCGTCGTGGCGGCTGCCGGCAACGTCGACCACGCCGCAGTGGTGCGTCGAGTCCGACGGGCCTTCGCCCACGTGCTCGACGGCACCTCGCTGCCGGCGGAGCGTCGCGCCATGCGCACCGCCAGTTCCATCGGCCACGGCACCCGCGTGCTCACGCGCCGCACCGAGCAGGCCCACATGGTGTGGGGCGTGCCGGGCCTGCCGCGCGACGACGCCCGCAAGTACGCCGTCGGCGTGCTCAACGCGGTGCTCGGTGGCGGCATGTCGTCGCGCCTCTTCCAGGAGGTTCGCGAGAAGCGCGGCATGGCCTACAGCGTCTACTCGTTCATGCAGGGCTTCGCCGACTGCGGCCAGGTCGGTGTCTACGTCGGCTCGCAGCCGTCGAAGATCGACGACGTCATCGCGGTTGTGAAGGACACCATCCGCAGTGTGGTGGCAGACGGCATCACCGACGAGGAGCTGGCGCGGGGCAAGGGGCAGCTCAAGGGCGGCCTCGTCCTCGGCCTTGAGGACACGGGTGCACGCATGACGCGCATCGCGAAGGCAGAGCTCGTCACCGGCGAACTGCTCGGTGTCGACGAGACGTTGGCGCGTATCGAAGCGGTCACGCGCGACGATGTCGCCGCCGTTGCCGCGGAGCTCTTCGGGCAGCATCCCACGCTCGCCGTGGTGGGGCCGTTCAAGAGCCCCAAGCGCTTCGATCCCTCGCTGTGAGCCGTTGCCGTCGCCCGTCGCGGCGACGGCGCGGCAGCAGTGCCATCGCGTAGCCTTCGCCTCGCACGGGCGCTGCGCCGGTGCGGCTGGAGGGCAGCATGGGCATCAAGGTGGGCGTGCTCGGGGCGCGGGGACGCATGGGTGCCGACGTGTGCCGTGCCGTCGAGGCCGCAGCCGACCTCGACCTGGTCGCACGACTCGATGTCGGTGACGACCTCGCCGATCTCGTGGCCGCCGGCACCGAGGTGGTGGTCGACTTCACCACCCCCGACGCCGTGCAGCACAACCTCGCCTGGTGCATCCGGCACGGCCTCAATGCCGTCGTGGGCACCACGGGCTGGGACGATGTCCGCTACGCGCAGGTGCGCGAGGCCGTGGCATCGCAGCCGTCCGTCGGCGTGCTCATCGCCCCCAACTTCGCGATCGGTGCCGTGCTGCTCATGCGCTTCGCCGAGCAGGCAGCGGCCTACTACGAGGGTGTTGAGATCGTCGAACTGCACCACCCCAACAAGGTCGACGCGCCTTCGGGTACCGCACGCACCACGGCCCAGCGCATTGCGGCTGCCCGCGCCGCAGCGAACTGCGCACCCATGCCGGACGCCACCACGCAGCAGCTCGACGGCGCCCGTGGTGCCGATGTGGATGGCATCCCCGTGCACTCCGTCCGCCTGCGCGGCCTGCTCGCCCACGAGGAAGTCCTCTTCGGCAATCCGGGGGAGGTGCTCACCATCCGGCACGACTCGATGGACCGCGCCTCATTCATGCCCGGCGTGCTCCTCGGGATCCGTGGCGTGCAGCGCCATCCCGGGCTCACCATCGGCCTGGACGCGTACCTGTGACGAATCGCATCGTCCTCGGTGTCGTCGTCGTCGCGGTCACCTTCTACGTCGCCATGCTCACCATCATGGGCGTGGCCTTCATCACGGGTGGTGGGCTCGGCATCGTGCTCGGGATCGGCACCCTCGCGCTCATGGCGACGAGTGTGTGGAGCGTGGCCCGCGAACTGCGCTTCGGTGTCGAGAGCACCCGCCTGGCCCGCATGATCGTGGAGCAGGACGGGGTGCCGCTCGACACCGTGCCGCGCGACGAGCACGGCCGCGTTGATGCGGCAGCCGCCCAGATCGAGTGGCAGCGCCGCAAGGCCCTCGTCGATGCCGCCCCGGACGACTGGCGGGCGTGGTTCCTGCTCGGCATCGCCTACGACAACGCCCGCGATCGACGCCAGGCGCGTGCGGCCATCCGTCGCGCCATCGGCCTGCAGCGTGGCCGCGGGGGAGCAGCCGCGTAGTCGACGCTCAGGCCATGAGCCCGACATGGCGCACGAGCGCTGTCGTGGCCGAGGCCGCCACCACCATGACGAGGAAGTTCGTGCGCCGCGCCATGAGCACGAAGGCCACCGCCAGGCCGGGGACGCGTGCATCGAGCACAAGCGTCTGCCCGGATCCCACCGCCTGCACGGTGACGATGCCCGTGAGCAGCGCCACTGGCAGCAGGGCTGCCACGTGGTGGACCGAGCGACGGTCGAGGACCCGCTGGGGCAGGAGGTAGCCCGCGAGCTTCTCGAGGTAGCACAGCACCGAGGCAATGAGGACCGGTGGCCACATCAGTCGCGCACCTCCGGGTGACGTCGCAGCGTGGTGGTGGCCACCCCGAATGCGATGAGGGCACAGCTGAGGACGGGCACCCCTGCGGGGGTGAAGGGCACCATGATGAGGGCGAGTGCGAGCGACCCCGCGGCAACCGTCCAGGACTCCCGGTCACGCAGCCGCGGCCACAGCAGGCCCGCGAGCCCGGCCACGATCGCCGTGTCGAGGCCGAAGGCCTTCGGGTCGCCGATCGCCTGCGCGCCCAGTGCCCCGATGACCGTCGCCAGGTTCCACAGCGCGAACACCGACACCCCACCCGCCCAGAAGCCGAGGCGGGATGCGCGGCCATCCTCGATGGACTCGTCCTGGGCGATCGACAGGGCCGTGGACTCGTCGATCGTGAGCTGCGCGGCGAGCAGGCGCCATCCGTGTCGCACCCGCAGCAGGGTCGACATGCGGACCGCGTACATGGCATTGCGAACGCCGAGGAGGAGGGCCGTGGCGATTGCCGTCGCCGGCGCTCCACCAGCGGCGATGACGCCCACGAAGGCCAGCTGCGAGGCACCGGTGAACATCACGAGCGAGAGGACGGACGTCTGCAGGACCGAGAGGCCCGCTGTGACGCCCATGGCGCCGAACGAGACGCCATAGACGGAGACCGCGAGGCCGATGAAGACGGCATTGCGCAGGATCACAGGTCGCGCGTTCGCGTACGTCCCCACCTCGCCCTGCACGGGCCAAGCCTAGGGGCGCGGTGGGCAGGGGATCCCGAGCCGGTAGCCCACCCCGCGTACCACCTCGGCCACCGCGGGGCCACCGGCGCGACGCACCTTCACGCGCAGTCGTGAGAGCGTCGACTCGAGCGTGCGATCGGCGCAGTAGCCGTCCCATCCGACCTGCTTCAGGGTGCTGCGGTCGATGACGTGCCGAGGGCGATCCATGAGGATCTCGAGCAGGTCGAACTCGACCCGGCTCAGCACCACCTCGCGGCCGTGGACGAACAGTTGGCGCGCGTCGCGGTCGAGCATGAGCGGGGCGATGCGGATGCAGCCCAACTCCACCCACAGATGCGGCAGGACGGTATGCAGTGTGGACAGGATCATGGACTCCCCCTTCGCATGACAGGTGCGGGCAGGCTACGAAGCCCTCTGCAGCGGTCCCTAGGCCGAAGGGCCTTGACCGGATGGGCGGCGTGCCGGTGCCGCGGGGGGCGCGGTGATGTCCCGTATCGTGGGCTTCCCCGAGAGGACGGCGCATGGACGAGATCACCTTTCGCAGCGACATCACCGTCGAGTTGGTGAAGCACGCGGCGTCGGACGCCGACGTCATCTGGGCGGCACGCGTCTCGACGCGGGGTGAGCAGTCGCTCGAGGACCTCGAGGCCGATCCCGCCCGCTCTGCCGGGCTCATCAACTACCTCATGCGTGACCGCCACGGCTCGCCCTTCGAGCACGCGAACTTCACCTTCTTCGTGCGCGCGCCCATCTTCATGTGGCGGGAGCACTTCCGGCACCGCATGGCCTCGTACAACGAGGAGAGCGGGCGCTACAAGGTGCTCGAGCCGGTGTTCTACGTGCCCGGCGCGGAGCGGAAGCTCGTCCAGGTGGGCAAGACCGGCGCCTACGAGTTCGTCGACGGTACCCCGGAGCAGTACGCCACGGTCGTGGACGCGACGAAGGAGTCGTGCCGGCAGGCCTATGCCGCCTACCAGCGCATGCTCGAGGCGGGCGTGGCTCGGGAGGTTGCGCGCATCGTGCTGCCACTCACCATCTACTCCTCGGCCTATGTCACGATGAACGCCCGTGCGCTCATGAACTTCCTGTCCCTGCGCACCACGAGTCCCGACTCCCGCTTCCCCTCCTTCCCGCAGCGCGAGATCGAGATGGTCGGTGAGCAGTACGAGGCCCACTTCGCCGCCCTCATGCCGCACACGCACGAGGCCTTCGTGCGCAACGGCCGCGTGGCCCCCTAGCGATTCGGCCGCGCCAGCACAGAGCGCTCGTGGGGGAGCGCCGCTACCCTTGCCCCATGGCACCCACCGGCAGCGCAACGCATCCCTTCGGCACCGTGCTCACCGCGATGGTGACGCCGTTCAAGGCCGACCTGAGTGTCGACTACGACGCCGCCCAGCAACTGGCCGCCGACCTCGTGGCACTCGGCAACGACGGGCTCATCGTGAACGGCACCACTGGCGAGGCGCCCACCACCATGCCGGAGGAGAAGGCCAAACTCGTCGAGGCCGTCGTGGAGGCCGTGGGTGACCGCGCCTTCGTCATCGCCGGCGTGGGCAACAACGACACCGCAGACTCGGTGCAGCACGCGAAGGACGCCGCCGCAGTCGGTGCCCACGGGCTCCTCGTCGTCTGCCCCTACTACAACAAGCCCACGCAGGAGGGCGTCATCGCCCACTACCGGGCCATCGCCGATGCCACCGACCTCGGCGTCATCACCTACGACATCCCCGGTCGTGCCGGCATCGCCATCGCGCACGAGAGCTTCCTCGAGCTTGCACAGCACCCGCGCATCGTCGCCAACAAGGATGCGAAGGGCGACCTGTGGGCGGCGCAGCGCGTCATGGCGGCCACCGGGCTGCCCTACTACAGCGGCGACGACCCGTTGAACCTGCCGCTCATGTCCGTGGGCGCCTGCGGATTCATCAGCGTCACCGGCCACCTCGTGGCCGACCGGCTCAAGGCCATGGCAGAGGCCTTCACCGCGGGTGACGTCGTGGGGGCCATGGCCATCAATCGCTCGCTCATCCCGGTGACGCTCGGCATCATGACGCGCGTGCCCGGCGCCATCGCCGTCAAGGCCGCGCTCGACCTGCAGGGTCGCGCCGGTGGCGGGGCCATGCGCCTGCCCATGGTGCCGATGGGGGATGCGGCCCGCGCGGTATTGCGCGACGACCTCGTCGCCGGGGGCGTGGCGCTCTGATGCCGGCACCGCTCGAACGCCCGGCAGCGCCCAGCCCGTCGACGCTTCGCATCGTGCCGCTCGGCGGCATCGGCGAGATCGGCCGCAACATGACGGTCTTCGAGATCGACGGCCGGCTGCTCATCGTCGACTGTGGCGTGCTGTTCCCTGAGGACTCCCAGCCGGGGATCGACCTCATCCTCCCCGACTTCGACTACATCCGTGACCGGCTCGACGACGTCGTCGGCATCGTGCTCACCCACGGCCATGAGGACCACATCGGTGGCGTGCCGTAC
>JAKALQ010000002.1 GCA_021824095.1 Actinomycetes bacterium | reverse complement strand
GGTCGACTCCGCGTGGAGCGCCTGGCAGTACGCGGCCAGCGTGGGTGCCGCCCGCCTCGGCTGAGGGCATCGCCCACCTCCCAGCGCCAAGGGCGCGATCTGTGGTTTCGGGCCCGAATCTCGCGATATTCGGGCCCGAAACCACAGATCGCGCGAGGTGGGACGCGTCGACGCGCGCTTGGTGGGTGGTTCTCAGGGGTTCCTCAGGAAGGCTTCCCTAGCCTCCGGGGCATGGCGAACCTGGCAATCGAGACGCAGGCACTCACGAAGTCCTATGGCGACAACCTCGCCCTGCGCGAACTGACCCTGCAGATCCCGGAGGGGGAGGTGTTCGGGCTCCTCGGCCACAACGGCGCGGGCAAGACGACCACCGTCAACCTCCTCACAACGTTGCTCACGCCCTCCGGCGGCAGCGCACGCGTCGCCGGGCACGACATCGTTCGCGAGGCCGATGCCGCGCGCGCCAGGATCGGCTATCTCCCGGAGAACGTGGCCTTCTACGACCACCTCTCCACGCTGGAGAACCTGCGCTTCTTCGCGCACCTCTCGGGCATGCGGCGCCCTGAGGCACGGATCACCGAGGTGCTCACCTACCTCGAGTTCGACCACAATCGTGATCGGCGCGTGGGCACCTTCAGCAAGGGCATGCGCCAGCGCGTCGGGATCGCCCAGGCCATCCTGCACCGTCCGCAGGTGCTGTTCCTCGATGAACCGACATCAGGGCTGGATCCTGAGGGTGTGCGCCAGTTGCGCGACATCATCATCGCCCTCAATCGGGACCTGGGTATCACCATCTTCATGAACACGCACCTGCTCGCAGAGGTGACGATGACCTGTACGAGCATCGGCATCATGCGCAATGGTGTCCTGGCCTACCACGACTCCCTCGATGCGACGCTGCAAGCCTTCCCTGGGGGAAGCTCGTTGGAGGACATCTACCTGCACATCCGCGACGAGGTGGCGGCGTGAGCGCAGTGCGCAGCATCGCCCGACACGAGGTGACGGGCCTGCGGCGGGAGCGGCTGCCAAAGGTGCTGCTCATCCTGTTCGTCGTCATGGTCATGCTCTCGAGCTTCATCGGCTGGCTGGCCAGCACCACGGTGACGAGCGTCTGGCGTGAGTCGGTGCGTGTCGGTCTCACCACGGCACCCAACCCCTTCGCGGACATGTCGCCGCTGTACTTCTCACGCAACACCGTCATCTATGTGGTGCTCATCGGGGCCCTGGCTGCGATCGTGCTGGGTGCCATGTCAGGCATGCGTGATCGGCGCGCTCGTGTGACCGACCTCATCCTGACCCGACCCGTGAGCGGCCGCGAGTTCCTCGCGGGGAAGGCCCTCGGGCTCGGCGCGGTGCTGGCGGGCATCACCACGCTCGTCTCGATGATCGCGTGGGTCACCCTCGCAGTCATCGCAGGGCCACTGGGATGGGGCGCGACCTTGCGCCTGCTTGCCTTCTTCGCGCTGGTCCTCGTGGTACTCCAAACGTTCGCACTCCTCGGGCTGTTGAGCGGCCTGCGCAGCCGAGAGCAGACGGGTGCCCTGTTGCTGCCGATCTCGATCTGGGCGCTCATCACCTTCGTCCTGCCGCAGCTCTCCACCGGCGCCAATCCCGTGTCCTTGCTGAACCCGGTACCCGCGCCGCCGGCGACCGATGGCGCGTTCGCAGTCCTCCACGCGGTGCTTGGTCCACTGTCACTCACGGAGCAGTTCAAGACGGTGAGTGGTTTGCTCCTTGCGAATCCCGATGTCATTGGCAGCGCGTCCCTTGCCGTTGCCGTGCTGGGATTCGCCCTCCTCCTGGTCACGGGTGCCCTTTTCGCCACGCCTCGAACAGCCCTTCGGACGGTGTTCCATGACTAGCGTCCTCGCGATCATGCGCAAGGAGCTCCTCGACCTTCGGCGCAATCGCCTCGTCACCGTCGTCCTCGGTGTTGTCCTCGCGGCGGTGGTGGTGTCGGTGTGGATCGCGTCCCTCGCCTTCGGGAGCAGGCTCACGCAGTACAACGCGTACGTCACGGCCCTGCATCGGGCGGGCAGCACCGTCATCCCGGCAGCCCCGCAGCTGTTTCCGCTCCAGCTCATGCGGGGGAGCATCGAGTACGTGGAGATCATGGGTGGCCTCTTCGCCATCATCATCGGCTACATGGCGGTGACGAGGGAGCGACGTCGGGGCACGCTGGAACTCATCTTCACGCGACCGATCGGGCGCTGGTCGCTCGCCGTCGGGAAGCTGCTCGCGCTTGCCGTTGCTTGGGCGATCGGCGTGGTGGTCATCTTCGGTGCCGTGGCACTCACGGTGCGCATCGTCGGGCATGCGCCCCTGCAGGGCATCGACCTGGCTCGACTCGGGATCACTGCCCTCGCCTCCTGGGCCTACCTGCTGCTGTTCAGCGCTCTCGCCATGGGCCTCTCGAGTGTCATGCAACGTCCCAGCAGCGCCCTCATGGTGGCGCTCGTCGTCTGGCTGGCAGTCGTCCTGGTGATCCCACAGATCGGCGACACCATGGACCCCGACAACCAGGTACCCGGTGGCCTGTTCAAGACGCTGCAGGTGCCGAAGTCGGCGGAGCATTCGGTGCTCGCGCACTTCAGCGGCTTCGACACTGCGCGCAACGCCCTCGAGGTGTCCTCGGTGACGAAGCACTATGAGCGGCTCACCTTCGCCTACCTCGGGATCAAGGACATCTTCAACCAGCAGTCGCTCGCCGCGGTGTGGCACGGCATCTGGAACAACGACGTGACCCTCGGCCTGTTCAGCATGGCCTCCCTGGCCTTCGCCACGCTCACCACTACCCGCTCCAACCTTCTCAGGAGATCCGCATGAACAAGACCCTGGCCATGCCACTTGCCGGCCTGATCGTCGGCGCGACACTGCTTGCCGGTTGCGGCAGCGCGACGACCGGGGGTGGCGCCGTGGCGTCACCCGGCAGCGGCGCCACCGCCGGAGCAGCCGCGAGTCCCATGCCCGCGGCCGGTGGAACCGGTGGATCGGCACCCCTCGTGCTGCCTGTCGCCAGTGATCCGATCGTGAACACATCCACGACGCCGAGCCTGTCAGTTACGGGGGCCATGGCGGAGAACAACGTCGATCCCACCACGGGTGCCACGATCGGTGATCGACTGCAGTTCACGCTGCACAATGCTGGTACGGCACCACTCGCTGGCCTCGAGGTGTACTACACCATGACCGATATGGTGACGAAGGCAGCGGAGCACTACTACCAGCGGCTTGACGGCCTCACCGTTCCAGCGGGCGCCTCCACCACCGTCTACTTCGACAACAAGACTGGTATGGGTCACTACCCGGAGAACCAGTTCAGCATCTACCGCAGTTCACGAAACCAGGTGGACTTCGCCATCGAGGTGAGCGCGAAGGGTGCGAGGATCGTGCATGCGACCGCGGTGAAGTCCAAGGGCACTGCGGAGAAGGTGGACTGAAGATCCGGGTGGGGCGGGCCTGCTCCCCGCCCCACCGCCTGCCGTGAGGAGGGATGCTCGTGCGCGTACTGGTCGTGGACGACGAGGTGAACCTCGCCGAATCCGTGCAGCGTGGCCTTCGATCCGAGGGGTTCGTCGTTGACCTTGCCTTCGACGGCGAGGACGGACTCTGGCGGGCAACCGAGCAGGAGTACGACGTCATCATCCTCGACCTCATGCTGCCGAAGCTGAATGGCTACAAGGTCCTGGAGCGGCTGCGTGCCCGCGGCGTCTGGACCCCGGTGCTCATGCTCACGGCGAAGGACGGCGAGTACGACCAGACCGATGCGTTCGATCTGGGGGCGGACGACTACCTGACGAAGCCCTTCAGCTTCATCGTGCTTGTGGCGCGCATTCGCGCCCTCCTCCGGCGGGGGCGAGCCGAGCGTCCGGTCATCCTCGAGGCTGGTGACCTGCGGCTGGATCCGGTGACCCGGACAGTGCGTCGCGCTGGGCAGGACATTGTGCTGACACCGCGCGAGTACGCACTCCTGGAGTACCTCATGCACCACGTTGGGGAAGTGGTGACGAAGTCGGACATCATCGACGCCGTCTGGGACAGTGAGTTCGAAGGGCCACTGAACATCATCGAGGTCTACGTCGGCTACCTGCGCCGCAAGCTCGATGCGCCCTTCGCCGTGCAGTCGATCGTCACCGTGCGCGGCTTCGGCTACCGGCTCGATGCCGTATCGACGGGCAGCGTCACGACGAACTGAGCGCCACCCAATGCGCCTTGCTCCACATGCACGCGTCCGCCGTGCGCGTGGACGATCTCCTGTGTGATCGCGAGACCGAGTCCGGAGCCGCCGGCGCCACGGGAGCGATGCTCGTCGAGGCGCACGAATCGTTCGAAGACACGGTCACGCTCCGCAACCGGGATGCCGTCGCCGTCGTCGGCCACGATGATGCGAACCAGGTGGGAAGCCTCGCTGAGCCCGATGTCGATGCGACCGTGCGCGTGGCGCTGCGCGTTATCGGTGAGGTTGCGGACGGCCTGTGCGAGTCGGTCCGGGTCGCCGATGATGCGGACGGGTGCGATGTCCGCATGCACGTCGAGGTGTGTCTGGTGTCGCAGGCGACGCACCTCTGCGGCCACGATGTCATCGAGGTCCACGTCCTGTCGCTGCAGGGTGAGGGCCCGCTCGTCCACTTTCGCGAGGAGGAGCAGGTCGTTCACCAGACGTGTCATGCGATCGAGCTCCGAGCCGAGCACGTCGGCATCCTCGTGTGGGCGACCCGTGGCCTGCTCGACGTCCAGACTCAATCGCATCGAGGCGAGCGGGCTGCGCAGTTCATGACTGGCGTCCGCGATGAAGCGGCGCTGTGCCCGGGCGGAGGTGTCCAGTCGCTCCAGCATGCTGTTCATCGTGCGGGCCAGATGGGCAACCTCGTCCTGCGCGGGTGGGATGACGATCCGCTGGTGCAGGTCGCCGCCGCCGATGGTGTCCACGCGTCGACGGATGGCGTCGATGCTGCGCAGGGAATTGCCAACCGCACCCCAGATCGCCCAGCCCGTGATGACCAGCACCATGGGCAGGAGGACGAGCAGTGCGAGGCGGACATCCCGGACCGCTGCATCGACCGGGGCCAGGGACTGCGCCGTGATCACGGCCAGGTCAGTGCCGGAGACCCGCTCACGCGCCAGCATGTAATGGGCGTTGTCGATGAAGGGCAATCGACCCTCGGCTGTTGTGGTGCCCGGTATCCCGGGACCGGTGGGGAGCATCGCGGCCTCACCCACTGCTCCGGATGTGGCGGCGACGACGCCGCCGTGCAAGCGGACGACCTGGATGACCGTCTGGTCCGTGCTGGACGTCACGAGGACGGCCTGCACTGCCGACACACCGCGCGCGGCCACCTGGGTGGCGATGTCATGTGCCCGGAGTGCGACCGCCTGCCGCGTCGAGTTCACGAGCATTGCCTGCAGGGCGATCGAGACGAGCACGCCGGCGGCCACCAGCACGACACCGAGGATCGCGGATGCGGCGATGGTGGATCTGGCGCGCACCCCGGTGCGATGCCAGCGCGAGCGCAAGCCCGCCATCACATCCATGACGCGAGCATATTGAGCCCGCGCTCGTCCGCGGACGTCATGCTGAGGAGGCTCTCAGCGCATTCAGCAGTCACTCAGCAGGATTCAGCGGCCTCTCAGGCAGCAGTCGACAGGCTTCCACCAGATCGATCACACCAGGGTGGTCGACGAAGAGAGAGGCACGATCATGAACATCACGCGAAAGCAGCGCATCGTGGCCAGCGTCGCAGCCAGTGGCATCGCCATCCTCGGCGGCACCGGGATCGCCATGGCAGCAGGCACCGGATCCACGACGTCGTCGCCGTCGGTCACCACCGTCGATTCGCTCGGAGCGACGACGCCGGCCCCGCTCACCAGCGTCGTCGAGCAGGGTCACCAGGATCCGACGACGCCGGCAGAGGACGCAGCCGAGGCGGCCGCGGGGACATCCGCAGAGGCCACCACGGAGTCGGCGGCCGAATCTGCCACGGAGGCCTCGACGGAATCCGCCTCGTCCGAGGCATCGTCGGTGCATGACGGCCCCAACCAGGGTCCGGACGCGAACCCCACCGAGCCTGGGCACCAGGACGCCAACTGACCTGTCGCACCCACCCGTGGATTCGGGTCGATGCCCCATCGGAATCTCCGGTGGGGCATCGATGCATGCTGGGCACCGCCGGCATGCCTCCCTGCGTCTGACCTCGCCGTGGGATTGGTGGACGCCTTCGCCCCAAGCGCCCCAGGCAGCCGCTGATCTGTGGTTTCGGGCCCGAATCTCGCGATATTCGGGCCCGAAACCACAGATCGCGCGAGGTGGGACGCGTCGACGCGCGCTGGGGCAGTGCCGCGCTGGGGCAGTGACTCGTTGGGGCAGTGCCGCGTGCCGAGGGTCGTCGACGGGTGCGCAGCGGCAAGGATGGGCGCATGGAACGCATCTCGCCCTGCCTCTGGTTCGACGGTGTCGCCGAGGAGGCCGCCAGCATGTACGTCGGGCTCTTCCCCGACAGCGAGGTGCTCGAGGTCACGCGCGCCGGGGGTGACACCCCGTCGAACGCGGCGGGCGACGTCATGCTCGTGCGCTTCCGCCTTCGCGGCCAGACCTACACGGCGCTCAACGGCGGGCCCATGTTCCAGTTCTCGGAGGCGGTGAGCTTCGCCATCGAGTGCTCGTCGCAGGAGGAGGCCGACCACTACTGGGACGCCCTGTGCGATGGCGGTGAGCCGGGACGCTGCGGATGGCTCAAGGATCGCTTCGGCTTGTCCTGGCAGGTGATCCCGCCGGGACTCGGCGACTGGCTCGGTGGGCCGGACGCCGCGGGCGCCGGCCGCGCGATGCAGGCCATGCTCGGCATGTCGCGTCTCGACATCGCCGCACTTCGCGCCGCCTACGAGGGTCGCGTCTGACGTCCATTCCCTGACGTCCAGCAGCATCCGCCTGTCAGGCGTCGATGCCGATGATCTGTGGTTTCGGGCCCGAATCCGGCGGATTTCTGGCCCGAAACCACAGATCGCGCATGGGCGGGGGTATGTCGCGCGGCTAGGGCGTCGCCCCGCCCCCTGCGCCGGCTACTTCGCGTACAGGGCGAAGAAGTCGCGGGCGTCGTTGCCGATGAAGGTGAAGGGGCCGCGTGCGGGCTTCAGCACCTTGTGCGGCACGACGAGGCCGTTGTGGCCCTTCGTGTACCAGATGTACACGGTGGAGTGGAAGTTGATGTCGAGCGGCATGGCGCGCACCGCGCCGGCCTTCGCCATCACATCGGCGAGCGCGTACGCCGTGAGGCCGTTGCCCATCGCGTACACGAGGTCGCCGTTGGCCGTCACTCCCAGCCCGGAGCGCCACGTGCGGATGGTGGCTCCGGCGGCCGCACCGAAACGTGACGCGACGGCCGCGTCCATGTTCGGTACCGGTGCACCGTTGTCCACGATGAGGCGCAGGTTCTGTCGCACCGACACGATGTTCGGCGTCATGTGCATGTCTCGGCCCCACATGCCGACGGTCGTGTGCCCGTCCTTGTAGGTGACGACCGACGCGGCACCATTGCGCAGTTGTCCGGCCGTATGGCCGTTCAGGTAGAAGCCGCCCTGGGAGTCCTGTACGAGGAAGCCGCTGTTGAAGCTGCTGAGCAGCCCGGTGCTCGCCTTGTTCGACAGGTGCGCGAGGCTGTGGAAGGCGGTCGGCGTGCCGGGATCCATCATGCCGGGGTGCAGCGTGAGGCGGGTGTTGTGTCCGGACATGATGATGACGCTCGTGAGGTAGGCCGACGACGTGGCGTCCGGGCGGACGAACGTCTCCTGCATCGCGGGCGTGCCGTGTACGGACCGAAGGACGCGGAAGGTGCCCTCACCGGGAAGTGCGGGCGTCAATGGCGTGGGCATGGGCGCGCGCGCTCCCACCGTGGTGCCCTCCTTCGCGAGTGCCCGCAGGATCGACAGGTCGGGCATGCCGCCGACCTTGAGCGGGTGCAGTCGATCGAGGAAGAGCTCGTACTGCGTCACGAAGAAGCCGAGGCCGTGTGTGCGCCCCCACTCCGCGATCTGCACCGAGATGGGGCTGTTCGGCATGACGTTGATGGTCTGCTTGATTGACCACCCAAGGCTGAGCGCGACCACGAGGACGACTGCCACCACCGCCTGCACGATGTGCGATCGGAAGGCCCCTGCCATGCGTCCCACGATGTCCCCATCCCGTTCAGCGGAGGGCCTGCATGCCCTCCGTGTCACGGAGCGCGACGCTATGTGGCGCGGCACAGGGGTCCGTGAGGGAAATGCCAGATTCAGGCAAGGTCTCACGGGATGGCCGGTCCCGGTCGCACGATGAGCGCCGATGGAATGACGGGCCAGGGTGGGTTCCTAGACTGACGCCATGTCGCTCCGCCTGCGCCTCGGCCTCGTCGCGGCCGCTGCCGCCGGCACCGCCTCCCGCCTGCTCGGTCGCGGCAACGGCGTCGCCATCGCCGGTCGGGTGCTCGTGGCGGTCGCGCCGTCCGCCCTGCGTGAACTGGCGGCCGGGCGTCGCATCGTGCTCGTGAGCGGCACCAACGGCAAGACCTCGACGACCGGGCTGCTGGCCTCGCTCCTCGCGCCCCTCGGTCCGGTGTCCACCAACGGCACGGGTGCCAACCTCACCGGCGGCATTGCCGCAGCGCTCGCCGCCCGGCCCCGCGCGCAGACGGTGGCGCTCGAGGTGGACGAGATGCACCTGCCGCTCATGCTTGACGCGCTGCAGCCGCAGGCGGTGCTGCTGCTCAACCTCAGCCGTGACCAACTGCACCGCACCCAGGAGGTGCGCGTCATCGCCAACCGGTGGCGCGAGGCGCTCGACCGCCATCCCGAGGTGCACGCCATCATCGACTACGAGGACCCCTTCCTCGCCTACGTGACGCAGGCGCACGAGCGCACCACGCGCCTCGGCTTCGGCTTTCGCACGCACCTCGACGCCGCCTGCTGCCCGGGCTGCTCGCACCCGCTCACCTGGCAGCCACCGCGCTACCACTGCGCCCAGTGCGGGCTCGGTGGACGCAGCGTGCATCGCACCGAGCAGGCGGCAGGCGCCGTCGAGCGCAACGCGGCACTGGCCCGCGAAGCCGCCCGCTGGATGGGCGTTGCCGACCCGCCCGTCGACCGCACGCGCGACCGGGTGGCGTCGCTACGCCTCGCCGGACGCGACCTGCACCTGCGCCTGGTGAAGAACCCGGCCTCGTGGACGGAGGCCCTGGCGCACCTGCCGGCCGGGCCGGTGGTGCTCGCGGTGAATGCGCGCGGCGTCGACGGCCGCGACACGTCCTGGCTCTGGGACGTCGACTACACACCGCTGCGCGGCCATGACGTCGTCGTCACGGGCGAGCGTCGGCTCGACGCGGCCTATCGCATCGGTGTTGCCGGCGTGCCCCACCGCGTGGCGGCCGACCTCGAGCAGGCGGTCGCCGCGCTGCCGAGCGACCAGGCCATCACCGTCCTCATGTCGTACACGGCCTACATCGCGGTGGCATCATGACGCGCAGCATCGAGATCGTCGTCGTGCACCCCGAGCTCTTGGGTACCTACGGTGACGGTGGCAATGCCGAGGTGCTCTCGCACCGTGCCCGCCTGGCTGGTGTCGATGCCGTCGTGCACCCTGTCGCGCACACCGAACCGCTGCCGTCGGGTGCGGACGTCTACTGCATCGGCGGGGGCGAGGACGTTGCGCAGATTGCCTGTGTGCAGGCCCTGCGCGGACGCGGTGCGGACACCCTTGCCGCCGCCATGGCGCGGGGGGCGCAGGTGCTGGCCATCTGCGCCGGCCTGCAGATCCTCGGTGACGTCTTCCCCGGGTCGCGGGGTGAGCCAGTGGAGGGCCTGTCGTTGCTGCCCGTCACCACGCATCGTGGCGTCGAGCGCCTCATCGGTGAGATCGCGATGCGCTCGCCCCTCACCGGCACCATGCTCACGGGCTTCGAGAACCACCGGGGCATCACCGAGCTGCGCGACGGCCTGCAGCCGCTCGGCAGCATGACGCTGGGCAATGGCAACGGCATCGGCGCGGTGGACGGCGTCGTCACCGACAGCGTCATCGGCACCTACATGCACGGCCCGGCGCTTGCACGCAACCCTGAGCTCGCGGATGTGATCCTGCGCCGCCTCGGCATCGACACCACGGCCGTTCACGATGACGCTGCCGTGGCCTTCGCCGCCGAGCGCCGTGCCGTGGCCTCGTCAATGGCCGCCCAGCAGCAGCGACGTGGACGCCGGGGGCCAAGCGCACGACAGTGGTGAGTACCCTCACCAGTGACCGATATCTGTCTGCGACAGAGCCTTGCGCTGATTGGTTGCTTCCCTGCGGGGAGGTGCCCGTCGACTCCCGGGTTCGTTAACGAACCGTTAGCCGACTTGCGATGGACTCTCGCGTGGCGATAGGGAGAGGGCATGACGGAGACCAAGACCGGATCTGTCGGAACGACGGCTGCACACGAGATCCATGGGTTGCTCGAGCGCATGGTCGGCCAGTCGCTCCCGATCCGCATCATCGACTGGGACGGCAACGAGAGCGGCGACGCGGAGTGGCCCGCGGTGCATGTGCGCAACAAGCAGGCGCTCACCCGCATCGCCTACCAACCGGGCGAGATTGGGTTGGCGCGCGCCTTCGTGACGGGCGAGCTCGACACCGAGGCCGACATCTTCGAGATCCTCGATCAGGTGCTGCCGATCGTGCAGACGGGCCAGGACGAGCCGACGGGCTCGGTGTCGAAGACCGAGCTGCTCGGCATCGCGCGACGCCTCGGGGTCATCGGCAAGGAGCCCCCGGCCCCGGCCACCGAGATGCCGCGCCGCACGTCCGCGGCGCACTCGCGCGGACGCGACAAGGAGTCGGTGAGCCACCATTACGACGTCGGCAACGACTTCTACCGACTCTTCCTCGGCGAGACCATGACGTACTCCTGTGGCTATTGGCGCACGACGGACGCGGGTCTGGAGCAGGCGCAGCGTGACAAGGCCGAGCTCATCAGCCGCAAGCTGGGCCTGCGTCCGGGGATGCGCATGCTCGACGTCGGCAGCGGCTGGGGCACGTTGCTCATCCACGCCGCCGTGCACCACGGCATCACGGGTGTCGGTATCACCCTGAGCACCGAGCAGCGCGCCTGGGCGCAGGCGGCCGCAGAGGCCGCCGGCGTGGGCGATCGCGTGGAGTTCCGCCTGCAGGACTACCGCGACATCAATGACGGGCCCTTCGACGCCATCTCGAGTGTCGGCATGGCGGAGCACGTAGGCGCCGTGAACCTGCCGACGTACGCAGCTGCCCTCCACGCCCTCCTGCGGCCCGGTGGCCGCCTGCTCAACCACGCCATCGCGAGCACCTTCCCGCCGCCTCCGCCGAAGCGCTCGACGGCACTGCGCGACAATCGCTCCTTCATCGACCGCTACGTCTTCCCTGACGGCGAGCTCGAGACCATGACGACGATGAACGCCGCCCTCGAGCAGGCGGGCTTCGAGGTGCGTGACGTCGAGTCGCTGCGCGAGCACTACGCGCTCACGCTGCGGGCCTGGGTGCGCAACCTGCGCGAGCACTGGGCCCGTGCCGTCGAGCTCGTGGGTGAGGAGCGGGCGCGCGTCTGGTGGCTCTACATGGCCGGCTCGGCTGTGGCCTTCGAGACCGGGCCCATCACGATCTTCCAGACCATCGCCGTGAAGCCGCACCACGGCGCGGCGGGCCTCCCGCTCACGCGAGGCGAGCTCATCGGCAACCTTCTCCACCCCTGACCCGACCCCCTTCCCACAAGGAGCATCAATGGAACAGCGCACGCTGGGCGGCAACCTCACCGTCTCGGCCCTCGGCCTCGGCTGCATGGGCATGAGCGACTTCTATGGCGGCCGCGACGAGCAGCGAGCCATCGACACCATCCACCGGGCCATCGACCTCGGGGTCACCTTCCTCGACACCGCTGACATGTACGGGCCGTTCACCAACGAGCAGCTCGTCGGCAAGGCCATCCATGACCGGCGGGATCGCGTCGTGCTCGCGACGAAGTTCGGCAACGAACGCCGTCCGGACGGCAGCTGGGTGGGCATCAACGGCCGCCCGGAGTACGTCCGTGCCGCCTGTGACGCCTCATTGCAGCGCCTCGGTGTCGACGTCATCGACCTCTACTACCAGCACCGCGTCGACCGCACCGTGCCGATCGAGGAGACCTGGGGCGCGATGCGGGAGCTCGTCGATGCCGGCAAGGTGCGCCACCTCGGCATCTCGGAGGCGGCGCCCGCCACCATCCGTCGGGCGCATGCCGTGCACCCGATCACCGCGCTGCAGACCGAGTGGTCGCTGTGGACGCGCGACGTCGAGGCGAACGACGTGCTGGCCACGGTGCGCGAGCTCGGCATCGGGTTCGTTGCCTACTCGCCCATGGGGCGCGGGTTCCTCTCCGGTGCCATCCGTTCGGTCGAGGGCCTGGAGCCGGGTGACTACCGCCGCAACAGCCCTCGCTTCAAGGACGGCAACATCGAGCAGAACCTCGAGCTGCTCGACCGCCTCGAGGCCTTCGCGTCCCGCAAGGGCATCACGCCCGCGCAGTTGGCGCTGGCGTGGCTGCTCGCCCAGGGCCACGACGTGGTGCCGATCCCGGGTACCAAGCGCATCGAGCGGCTGGAGGAGAACGTGGCTGCGGCCTCGGTCACCTTCACGCCGGAGGAACTGGCCGAGCTCGATGGGCTGGCGCCGGTGGGCGCAACCGCCGGAGATCGCTACCCTGATATGTCGACGGTCAACGCCTGATCGCGTTCGGACCACGTAACGAGCGTCACATCCAGCATATACCTCTGTAACAGAGGTATATGCTGGATGCATGTCTGATTCGCCCGTGGCCGTGCAGTTGACCGATCTCATCATCTCGATGCAGCGACGTTTGCGCAGCCAGGCGGGCGAACCCCTTCCCGGCTCCCCGCTCTCCCAGGCGCAGGCAGAGCTCGTCCGACTCGTGCGACGGGAGCCGGGTGTCACGGTGGCAGGTGCGGCGTCCCGGCTCGGCCTCGCTCCCAACACGATCTCGACGCTCGTCACGCGCCTCGTGGAGAACGATGTCATCGTGCGTGAGACGGATCGCCAGGACGCCCGCGTCGTGCGCCTGCGCCTCACTGCGTCGGCCCACCGGCGTGTGCTGCGCTGGCGCGATCGGCGCAGCGGGTACGTCGAGGAGGTGCTCGCGTCCTTGCCGCAGCGTGAGCAGGACCAGATCCGTCGTGCCCTCCCGGCACTCGAGCACCTGCTCGAGGCGATGGAGGCCGAGCGGCCATGAGCGGCGCCGTCGACGCGGTGCGCTGCGTCGGGCTGGTGCACCGCTTCGGTGATGTCCTTGCCGTGGACCACCTCGACTTCCGCGTCGGCAGCGGCGAGGTCGTCGGGCTCCTTGGCCCCAACGGGGCCGGCAAGACCACCACGATCCGCCTCATCAACACCCTGCTGCCCGTGCGCGAGGGCACGGTGGAGGTCTTCGGCGTCAACGTCCGATCGAACCCCATGGGCGTGCGGCGGCTCATCGGCTACGTGCCGCAGCAGCTCTCGATCGAGGGCGCGCTCACCGGACGAGAGAACGTCACCCTCTTCGCTCGCCTCTTCGACGTACCGCGGCGCGAGCGCGCCGATCGCGTGCGGGAGGCGCTCGCGCTGCTCGACCTCGAGGATGCCGCCGATCGCACGGCATCGACGTACTCCGGTGGCATGGTGCGTCGGCTCGAACTTGCGCAGGCGCTCGTGAGCCGTCCGGCGCTGCTCGTGCTCGACGAGCCCACGACCGGCCTCGACCCGTTGGCGCGTGAGGGGGTCTGGGAGCGCGTGCGGCGCATGCGCGACGAGCACGGCATGTCCGTGCTGCTCACGACCCACTACATGGAGGAGGCGGACGAGCTCTGCGACCGTCTCGTCCTCATGCACCGTGGGGCACTGCAGGCGGAGGGGACGCCGTCGCAGCTCAAGGCCGCCGTCGGTCCGGGTGCGTCACTCGACGACGTCTTCCGTCACTTCGCGGGCGGCGAGTTGCGCGCCCCTGAGCAGGAGGGACTCCGCGATGTCCGTGCCACCCGTCGCACCGCGCGCCGATTGGGGTAGTGGTGTCGCGCCACGCAATGCGGTGGCGCTGGCGGGGTCGCGCATCGTCGCCTTCTGCGTCGTCGAGTGGCAGAAGCTCATGCACGACCGCACCGAGCTCGTGACCCGCGCGATCCAACCCGTGCTGTGGCTCGTGGTGTTCGGCGAGACGTTCTCGCGCGTCCGTGCCATCCCCACCGGCAGCCTGTCCTACCTGCAGTACATGGCGCCGGGGATCATCGCGCAGTCGGGCATGTTCGTGGCCATCTTCTACGGCATCCAAATCATCTGGGAGCGCGACGCCGGCATCCTCGCCAAGCTGCTCGTCACGCCCACCCCGCGCGTCGCGCTCATCGCGGGCAAGTCCTTCGCAGCGGCCGTGCGTGCACTTGCGATGGTCGTCGTCATCCTGCTCGTGTCCGTCGTCATCGGGGTGGGCATGACGGCAAACCCGTTGCGGCTGCTGGGTGCGGGCGCGTCCGTCGTGCTCGGCACCATCTTCTTCTCCTGCCTCTCGATGGTCATCGCAGGGCTCGTGATGTCGCGCGATCGGCTCATGGGGATCGGCCAGGCCATCACGATGCCGCTGTTCTTCGCGTCGAGCGCCCTGTACCCCGTGTCGATGATGCCCACCTGGCTGCAGCACCTCAGCACCGCCAACCCGCTCAGCTATGAGGTGAGCTCGCTGCGCACCCTGCTGTTGGGCAATCCGGGCAACCTGTGGTCCGACTTCGCCGTGCTCACGGTGGCTGCGGTGCTCGGCATCATCGCAGCATCGCGCCTGCTCGGACGGCTGGCCCGCTGACCTCGCAGCTCCGGGCCTGCACGCGGATAGCCAGGCGGACTCGTCGGACACCATGGGCGTGGGGACGCCGTCGCCCTAGGCTGCGGCTGTGACGCCCGAGGACTTCTCCGAGTTGGTGCGGACGCGTCGCAGCGTCCGCGACTTCCGTCCCGACCCCGTGCCCGAGACGCTCCTCACGCACATCCTCGAGGATGCGAAGTGGGCGCCGAGCTGGACGAACACCCAGCCCTACTTCATCGCCATCGCCTCGGGTGAGAAGACCGAGCGGCTGCGGCAGCGCTACCTCGAGCTGTTCGATGCGTCACTCGACGCCCAGCATCGGCGGCCGCTGGCGCTGCTGCGCATGTTCCTGCTGCGCCGTGGGCGACCCGACGGCGACTTCAAGACCTGGCGCGCCTACCCGCGTGACCTGCAGCCCTACCGGGTGAAGGTCGGTCGCGAGTTGTACAGCCACCTCGGCATCGCGCGACAGGATCGCGATGCGCGCGACGCGCAGTGGCGTCGCAACTGCGAGTTCTTCGGTGCGCCGACCATCGGCTTCATCTTCGCGCACGAGGGACTGCTGCCCTTCTCCGCGCAGGACGCGGGCCTCATGCTGCAGACGCTCATGCTCTCGGCGCACGCCAATGGCGTTGGCACCTGCCCGCTTGGCGTGCTCGCGACCTGGCGGGGGCCCGTCGATGCGGAGTTCGACATCCCGCCGCACTACCGACTGCTCACCGGCATCGCCATCGGCTACGCGTCAGACGCGCACGTGAACACCTTCAACGCCGGCCGCCGCAGCATCGACCGCATCTCCTGACACGGGCTGTCCCCGGCGCTTCACTCCTTCACGCGCCCGCGACACGCAGTGTCTGCGGGCGCGTGAAGGAGTGAAGCGCCGATAGGGGAGCGTCACGCACAGGCGCAGTGGGCGGATTCGGCGGCGTAGCGACCGAGGATGGCGCCCTGTTCGTCGATGGCGACCACTGCGGCATCGGCGTGGACGGCAAGGTAGGGGCGGGAGCCATGCACCGCCTGCGCGACGAAGGCCGCCGTGAGCGCGTTGACGTCGATGGCCGCCCCGATATGGAACAGCGACCGCGTCTCCGCGATGGCGTCGTCGGAGCCGGCGCGGATCACGACATCGACGGCAGGGGCCGCCGCACGTGCTGCGATGGCGATCGCGATGTTGTCGCGCTCGTCGCTGCCCGCGGCAACCACGGCAAGAGCGCGACGGATCCCGGCGCGGCGCAGCACCCCCTGCGACGAGGCGTCGTCGATGACGACGGGAATGCCGAGTCCCTTGGCCTTCGACAACGTGGGCGCATCGTGGCGCTGCTCGATGCAGACGACGGCGATGCCGAGGGCCCGCAGTTCCTGGGCCAGTCGCAGCCCCACCTGCCCCATGCCGGCGATGATGACGTGCCCGGAGCGCGGCGCCACGCGTCGGCCCACGATGCCGACGTGCCGGCCCTCGAGCAGGTGGTGGACGATGCCCGCACCGAACGCAGCCGTGAGGCCCATGACGAGGGCGGCGGCAACGGTTGCCCAGAGCAGCCGCAACGGCTCGTCCCCGATGCCCGGCGACTGCACGGTGGCGGTGGTGAGCACGGCGTCGTGCAGGGCCACGAGGAAGCCGTCGTGGTGCGCGCCCACCCAGGTGTCGATCGCGGTCACGAGCGCCAGGCCGAGGGCGCCCGCGAGCAGCACCACGGACCCCTGGTCGTATGGCCGCACCTGCCCCCGCAGGATGCCGAGTGCGCCGCGCAGGCGCATGCCCGCCGATGGCATGAACTCGCGTAGGGCGTAGGGGCTGGCCTCCGTCACCGACACCCAGGCCCGCACCGTCGGTGCCCCACGGCGACGGATGGCGGCGTGGCCAGGCGCGATGGCCGCTGCCACCATGCTCGGCACGGAGATGGCGGCCGGCGACATGACGACGCAGTTCGGCACGGCCACCTCGAGTTGGCTGCGCACCGTGCGGTCGAAGATGGCGACGAACAGCCGGATGCCCGGGTGCAGGTGCTCGACGACGAGCGAGTAGCGCAGGGCGCGGATGTCGTCGTGGAGGAGCACGGCCACGCCGGTGAGGGCGTCATCGACGTGTGCCGCGATGTCGGCATCCGTCGGATCGTCGAGGTGCACGGTGTCGATGCCCTGCTCGCGCAGGAGGCCGCACACGCGGCGTCCGACATCCGTGTGGCCGATGACGAGGACGCGCTGCCGGCTCACGGCGACATCCTGTCACCGGATCGGCAGGGCGCAGCTCGATTCGCGCAGGACACGCGTGCGGAACGACCAGGCGAGCAGCGCGAGCGATGCCACCGCGAGGTAGGGCTGGACCGGGGCGAACCACCGCACCGCTCCGCTGGACCCGAGCGCGATGAGCACGAGCTTGTTGCAGGTGGGGCAGCCGACGGCGAACAGTGAGAGCATGCTGCCCGCGAAGCCGGCTCGTGCCGTGCGGTCACCGGCCTCGAGCACGAAGGCGTCGTTGCGCACATAGGTGGCGAACACGAGGCCGCCGAGCACCGATGTGGCGGCGAGCACCCCGAGCGCCCAGTCGGTGACGGGCACGCCGCGACCGAACACGGGGTTCGGGATGACGTCGGTGGTGAGCCCGATGGCCAGGAAGCCGAAGGCGGCCATGAGCCCGGCCGCGACCCAGCGGCGCAGGGACCAGGTGAGGAGCGCGTCGAGGCAGGTCGGCATGCGGGGAGCATACCCCGTGGGGTATGCCACACCACGCGTGCGGGCGGTTCTCGCGGTGGGCGGCAGCGAAGGACGTGCCGCGGATGCTCGGCGGGGCGTAGGTTGCCGGTGGAGGTGCATCACGGTGCAGGAGCGGCCATGGGTGCGGCACTACGGGCCCGGTGTGGACCCCGACCCGACCATCCCCGAGGTCTCGGTCGTCGACCTCTTCGCTGAGGCGGTGCGCACGCATCCCGATCGCGTCGCGCTCGACTTCCTCGGCGGCACCCTCACCTATGCCGAGGCCTGGCAGGGCATCGGCCGCGCGGCCGGAGCCCTGCACGCCATCGGCGTACGCGCCGGTGATCGCGTCGCCATCGTCATGCCGAACTGCACCGACCACGTCATCGCCTTCTACGCCGTGCTGCGTCTGGGTGCGGTAGTGGTCGAGCACAACCCGCTCTACACCGAGCGCGAGCTGGCCCAGCAGTTCGCCGACCATGCACCGGTGCTCGTCATCGCCTGGGACGTCGTCGCACCTGCCGCCGCCAGCGCCGCACGCGGTGCACGCGTCATCGCCGTCGACATGACGCGTGCGCTGCCCGCCACCAAGCGCGCCATGCTGCGCCTGCCGATCGCCAAGGCCCGCCACGCGCGCGCGGCCATGACCGCCCCAGCCCCCGGCCTGCAACGCTGGCATGACCTCGTCGACGGAGCGCGGCCCATCGACGACGCGATCCCGAGGCCGGCGCCCGGCGACCTCGCCCTGCTGCAGTACACGGGCGGCACCACGGGCGTTCCGAAGGGTGCGATGCTCACGCACCGCAACCTCGTGGCCAATGCCGTGCAGTCGCGCGCCTGGGTGCCCATGCTCACCGTCGGGGGCGAGACCTTCTACGCGGTGCTGCCGATGTTCCATGCCTACGGGCTCACGCTCTGCCTCACGACGGCGGTGCTCATGCGCGCATCCGTCGTGCTGTTCCCCAAGTTCGACCCCGAGCTCGTGCTCGACGCCATGCGGCGACGTCCCTGCACCTTCCTGCCGGGCGTGCCCCCGATGTACCCGCGCCTCGCTGAGGCGGCACGTCGTCGGGGCGTCGACCTCACCTCCATCCGCGTCGCCCTCGCAGGGGCCATGGCCCTCCCGCCCGAGGTGGTGACGCTCTGGGAGGCGGCCACCGGCGGTCTGCTCGTCGAGGGCTACGGCATGACGGAGTCGTCGCCCATCTCCGTGGGCAACCCCATCGCGCCCACCCGACGTCCGGGCTCCATCGGCGTGCCCTACCCGGCGACCGACGTGCGCATCGTCGATCCCGATGACCCCTCGCATGCGGTGCCCCAGGGCACACCCGGCGAGCTCCTCGTGCACGGGCCGCAGGTGTTCGCCGGCTACTGGCATCGCGACGCCGAGACGGCCGCCACCCTGCTGCCGGGCGGCTGGCTGCGCACGGGCGACATCGTGGTGCAGGACGAGGACGGCTTCCTGCATATCGTCGACCGCATCAAGGAGCTCATCCTCGTCGGTGGGTTCAATGTGTACCCGTCCGAGGTCGAGCAGGTGATCGCGGGCCTGCCTGGTGTCGCCGAGGTGGCGGTCACGGGCCTGCCCGACGGTGACCACGAGATCGTGGCCGCGGCGGTCGTGCCCGCAGCCGGCGCCCAGCTCGACCCCGAGGTCATGCGTGAGACCTGCCGCACGCTCCTCGCTGCCTACAAGGTGCCGCGTCGCATCGTCCTCGTCGACGCATTGCCGCGCTCGGTCGTGGGCAAGGTGCTGCGTCGCGAGGTGCGCGCGCTGCTCTCGTGACGTCAGCACGCGCCCGCTAGCCTCGCGGCCATGGCTGCCCCCGTTGTGCATGCGCCCTGCGGCCCCGTCGTCGGTATCGAGCGTCCCGGTTCCCTTGCCTTCCTCGGCATCCCGTATGCCGCGGCGCCCGTCGGTCGCCTGCGCTTCCAGGCACCCGAGCCCCCGGCTCCCTGGCGCGAGCCGCGCGACGCCACCCGCTTCGGCGCCACACCGCAGCGGCGCTCGCCGTGGGCCGTCTCCACCATCCCGGAACCGAGCATCCCGGGCGAGGAGACGTTGAACCTCAACGTGTTCACGCCCGACCGGTCGGCGAGCCTGCCCGTGCTCGTCTACATCCACGGCGGTGGCTACATCGCCGGCTCCCATGTGGGCGCCTGGTTCGACGGTGCCACCTACAACCGTGATGGCGTGGTGGTCGTCACCGTGTCCTACCGGCTCGGGTTCGACGGCTTCGGCTGGGTCACCGATGCCCCGGCGAACCGCGGGCTGCGCGACCTCGTGTGCGCGCTCGAGTGGGTGCGCAACAACATCGCGGCCTTCGGCGGCGATCCGTCTCGGGTGACCATCAGCGGTCAGTCGGCTGGTGGCGGCGCGGTGCTCTCGCTGCTCGCGATGCCGTCGGCCCGCGGGCTGTTCCGCGGTGCCATCGCGCACTCGCCGCTCATCGGGCTCGCCACTCGCGCGCAGCATGCGGCCACGGGCCGCGCCCTGGCGTCCGCCGCGGGAGTGCAGCCGACGATTGCCGGCTGGTCGTCGCGCACGGAGGACGAGGTGCTCGACGCGCAGTTCGCCTTCCTGGCTGCGCTCGACGCGGCCGGCCCCTTCATCGCTGACCTCGCGTCCGCCGCGACGGCACCCTGCGACGTGGTGCGCCCTCTCGGCCCGGCACTCGATGATGCCACCCTGGCCGTGGTGCCGCACGCGGCCTGGGCGCGCGGCTTCGCCGACGATGTCGCACTCCTCATCGGGGCCACGCGCGACGAGTTCGTGCGGCCCGACGCTGACCTCGACGCCGGACAGGTGCGACGCCTGCTGGACCCGATCGATCTCGAGCCGCTGCTGCGCACCTACCTCGAGCAGTGCATCGACGCGGGGGATCCCGACCCCCTCGGCCGACTCGCGACGGCGGTGCTCTTCCGGCGTCCGGTGCTCGAGACGGCCCAGGCGCGCACGCTCGGCGGTGCCCGCACCTGGCTGTACGACTTCGCCCACCCGAGCGCGGTCACCGGGCTCGCGGGCCACTGCCTCGACCTGCCCTTCACCTGGGACGCCCTCGGTGCGGAGGGGGCCACGACGGTGCTCGGTGATGCACCGCCGCAGGCGCTCGCGGATGCCATGCACGGCGCCTGGGTGGCCTTCGTGTCGGACGGTGACCCGGGCTGGCCCGCCACGGGCACGCGCGTGCAGGGGCGGGTGTTCGGCGGCGACGGCGAGGCCCTCGACGATGTGCGCGGGCTGGTGCGGCCGACCCCGTCGGCGTAGCGGAGGCCCGGCGTGGCATTGGTTGTTGCGGCAACTATCCGCTAGCATCGGGGCATGACCCGCTGGCTCGACGACCGCGAGATCGGGGCGTGGATGCGTCTGGCATCCATCCTCGAGCTGCTCCCGGGCGCCCTCGAGTCGCAGCTGCGGCGCGACTCCGATCTCTCGCACTTCGAGTACTGGGTGCTCTCCATGCTCTCCGAGGCCCCCGACCGAACCCTGCGCATGTCCGAGCTCGCGAGCCGCACGAACGCCACGCTCCCGCGCCTGTCGCACGTGGTGCAGCGCCTCGAGGATCGCGGCTTCATTGCCCGCGTCTCCTGCCCGAGCGACCGTCGTGCCACGAATGCGCAACTCACGGAGGCGGGCTGGGACAAGGTGGTGCAGGCCGCTCCCGGGCATGTCGACAACGTCCGCGACCTCGTCGTCGATCGCCTCACCCCCGAGGAGCTCGAGCAGCTCACGGCCATCGGCGATCGCCTGCTCGATCGGCTCAGCCCGTGCACGAAGGCATGGGTGACGGAGTACCGCCGACCGACCCGCTGACGGGCGGTTCGTGTCCCTTCCGTTACGCAATTGCAGGGATTCCTACGCGAACTTCACATCGAAGCGCTTCGCGAACATGAATGAAACATGTTGCACAAGTACCCTGCAGCAACATGACCGACCGTCCCACACGTGAGCAGATGCTCGAGTACGTGTCCGCACGCGGCGTGCAACCGAGTTTCTTCGACGCCTTCGAGATCGAGCGTCAGATCCCCGACAGCACCCTGGCCTGGCTCTTTGACGAGTTCTCGTCGATCTCCGACACCCCGTCGCCGATCATCGCGACGCCCGGGCGCTGGCATCCCGAGCTGCATGGCCGCATCCGGCTGAGTGACGGCCGCGAGTTCGATGTCGATGGCACCCTGCCGATCGACGCGGTCGGCTACCACGCACTGCGCACTCCCGAGGGCGCCACGCGACTCGTGCTCGGGGCGCCGGAGCGCCTCACGACGCCGCCGCGCTCGTTCGGCTGGTCGATCCAGCTGTATGACGCGCGCACGGCCGACTCGTGGGGCATCGGCGACTTCGCCGACCTCACGAAGCTGTGCAAGCAGGCCGCGCGCGGTGGCGCACGCTTCGTGCTGGTGTGCCCACTGCATGCGGGCAACATGGGCACCCACCCCATGGCCTCGCCCTACTCGCCGTCCTCGCGCGAGTGGCTGCAGGTGCTCTACATCTCGATCGATGCCATCCGCACCGATGCCGACCTGTCGGACCTGCGTGAGCAGGCGCGCGAGCTCAACGAGAGCCGCATCATCGATCGCTCGCAGGTGTGGGCGCTCAAGCGCGAGGCGCTGCGCCGCATCTGGGAGGCGGCCGGCCGCGATGGCGGGCCACTGTGCAATGACTGGGTGGCACAACAGGGCGAGGACCTGCGCATGTTCGCCACCTTCATGGCGCTGAGCGAGGAGCTCGGCCTGCCCTGGCAGACCTGGGAATGGCAGTGGCAGCACCCCGACCGTCCGGCCGTGCGCGCCTGGATGGAGCAGCACGCGGACGAGATCGCCTTCCACTCCTGGCTGCAGTGGCTCGCCGACAAGCAGCTCGGCCGCGCCTCTCGGCAGGGTGTCGACATCGTCGCCGACATCGCCGTGGGCTTCGACGGCGGCGGCTTCGACGCCTGGCACTGGCAGGACATCCTCGTGTTCGACGCCGAGGTCGGCTGCCCTCCGGACCGGCACAACCGTGATGGCCAGCGCTGGGGCCTGCCGGCCTTCAGCCCCACCGGGTTGCAGTCCGTCGGCTTCCTGCCCTTCATCCGCATGGTGCGCGCTGCCCTGCGCTACGCGCGCGGTCTGCGCATCGACCACGTCATGCAGCTGTGGCGCCTGTTCTGGGTGCCGCCGACGGGTGGCCCGGCCGAGGGTGCGTATGTGCGCTACCCGCATGACGCGCTGCTCGCGATCATCCGCATCGAGGCCGCACGTCAGCATGCGTGGGTCGTCGGCGAGGACATGGGCACCGTGCCCGAGTACGTGCGTCCGATGATGCAGGACATCGACATGCTCGGCTACCGCGCCGCCTGTCGTGTGCCCGTCTCGATGTTCACGGTGAACACCTTCGGTGCCACTGGCACGCACGACCACGCGACCATCGCCGGCATCCTCCTCGGCACCGACCCGCTCGACATGCAGGCCGTCGGCAAGAGCGTCGACTGGGATGCGGAACGTGAGCGCCAGCGTGCCCTGGCCCGCGAGGCGGGCCTGCCGGAGGACGGCCCCTACACCGATGCGCAGGTGCGGCAGGCCATCCTCGCCCGCAGTCGCACGGTGGCGGAGTCGTCGAGTCGCGTCGTCGTGTTCAACCTCGAGGATGCGGCCGAGGTGCGCGAGCGTCCCAACATGCCGGGTACCACGTCGCAATGGCCGAACTGGAGCCTCGCCCTGCCGAAGCCGGCGGATGCGGTGCTCGCCGGGTCGCTTGCCCAGGAGATCATGGCCATCGCGAACGAGACCCGCGCCCGCGCCGACTGACCGATGCCCGCGTGATGCGGGCATGATGGGGCGACGCCCATCGGGGAGGTTCCGTGTTCCTGCCGAACGAGGATTCGCTGTTCGCCCATCGCGGACTGCATGACGAGCAGTTGCGGCGCAACTCGCTGCCGGCGATCGTCGCCGCGGCGGACGCCGGGTACGGCATCGAGTTCGACGTACACCTCACGGCCGATGGGCTGCCGATCGTGAGCCATGACCCGGACACGGCGCATGACACCGGGGTGCGGCACGTCATCGAACGCACCCCGTGGTCGGTCCTGCGCGACCTGCGCTTCTCCGGCACCGACGTGCCCCTGGCGACCCTCGACGACGTCATGGCCAATGTGCCACCAACGGTGCCGTTGCTCATCGAGATCAAGCCCACCCGGCGCATGGCTGCGGTCGTCGACGCAGTGGCCTCCCGGGTGACGGATCGCGTCGATCGCGTGGCCCTCCAGAGCTTCCACCCCGGTGTCGTGCTCGCGGCCCGCCGGCGGCAGCGGCACCTCTCGTGCGGCCAGCTCGTCGAGCGACCCGAGCCGACCATGGGGGCCCTTGAGCGCTGGCACTCGCGCACCCTGTGGTCGAACCTCGTGACCCGCCCGCAGTTCCTCGCCTTCGAGGTCTCGATGCTCGCCGAACCGCTTGCCCAGCGGTGGCGCGCGCGCCTCGGCGTGCCCATGCTCGCGTGGACCGTGCGCACGCCGGCGGAGGTCGACGCCTGCCGCAGGGCTCGGGCGGGCCTCATCTTCGAGGGATTCCGCCCGGAGGGCGTCGCTCGGTGACCCAGCGCACATCGCAGTGGCCCGCGGTTTTCGATACAGTCTTGTTGCGAAATTGAGCCCGAGACACGGCCCGGGCAGGAGGAGGGACGCCGCATGACGCTCCATGCCCTGCCCGTCGGCGGCCGGGCCCGCGTGCAGGACGTGGCCGACCAGCCCCTGCGCGTGCGCATGGCCTCCATGGGCCTGCGCGCCGGCGCCGAGGTGGCGATGCTCGTGCATGCCGCCAGTGGTGCGCGCATCGTGCGCGTCGGCGACGCCCGCCTGACCCTGGCCCGCGAGCTGGCCGTGGCCATCACTGTGGAGCCACTCCATGTGCAGTGAGTGCCAGACGACCGGCGGTGCCGCCATCACGCGCACGGCACCCGTCGTGGCCCTGCTCGGGCGCCCGAACGTTGGCAAGTCCACCCTGTTCTCGCGCCTCGCGGGCGTGCACCGCAAGATGGGCAACTGGCCCGCCACCACGGTCGAGGTCGGCACGGCCACCATCACCGTCGACGGTCGCGCCATCGAACTGCTCGACCTGCCCGGCACCGCGAGCCTCAGCCCCATCTCGCCCGACGAGGCCCTCGCCTGCGACCTCGTCGTCGATGCGGGCGTGGACGTGGTGCTCACCGTCGTGGACGCGTCGAACATCGCCCGCTGCCTCTTCCTGCTCTCGCAGGCGCGCGAGATCTCGGCCCATGTCATCGTCGCGCTCACCATGACCGACATCGCCGAACGGCGCGGCATCCATTTGGACGTCGATGGGCTCGCACGTGAGCTCGGGGTGCCCGTCATCCCCGTGATCCCGCGCACGGGCGAGGGCATGGATCGCATCCGCACGGCCATTGCGGACGCCGTCGCCCTGCCGCATGTGCCGCATCACCCGGTGCACTTCGACGACGCCAGTGAGGCGGCGCAGCGACTCACCTGGGTGAGTGCGGTGATGGCCCGCCACGTCGAGCGTCGCGAGGAGCGCCCCACCCTCACCGATCGCGTCGATCGCGTGGTCACGGCACCCGTGCTCGGCAGCGTGGTGCTGCTCGCGGTGCTGTGGGTGGTGTTCCAGGCCACCACCACGCTGGCGGCCCCGCTGCAGGACCTGCTCGACCGACTCATGAACCGCACCATCGGCGGGCAGGTCGCGACCTGGCTGCAGCAGCTGGCGCCAACGGCCCCGTGGTTGCGCGGCCTCATCGTGGACGGCGTCATCGCCGGTGTGGGCACCCTGCTCACGTTCCTGCCCGTGATGTCGATCATGTTCCTGCTCCTCGCGATCCTCGAGGACTCCGGCTACATGGCCCGTGCTGCCGTGGTCGCCGACCACCTCATGCGGGTGGCCGGGCTGCCCGGCAAGGCGCTGCTGCCACTGCTCGTGGGCTTCGGGTGCAACGTGCCCGCGGTGAGTTCCACGCGATCCGTCGGCGATGCCCGCCACCGCATCCTCGCGGGCCTCGTCGTGCCCTTCACGGCCTGCAGTGCGCGCCTGGCGGTGTACGTGTTCGTTGCCGGCATCTTCTTCGGCAACCGCGCCGGCACGGTCGTGTTCTGCATGTACCTCGTGTCGATCTCACTCGTCGTCGTCGGGTCACTGCTGTTCCGCACGCTCTTCTTCCGCGGGGTGGCCCGTGAGCCGCTCCTCATCGAACTGCCGCCCTACCGCCTGCCCACGACGAAGTTCGTCTTCGCCGATGCCTGGCTACGGGTCCGCGGCTTCCTGCAGGAGGCCGGCGGCATTGTCGTCGCCACCGTGCTCATCGTGTGGTTCCTCATGTCCGTGCCGCTCGGGGGTGCCGGGTTCGCCGCCACCCCCGTGGCCGACTCCGCCTACGGCGCCATGGCGAGGGCCGTCGCCCCGGTGTTCGCCCCTGCGGGCTTCGACGACTGGCACACCACGGGCGCCCTGGTGACGGGCTTCGTCGCGAAGGAGGTCGTCATCACGTCGTGGGCGCAGAACTACGCGCTCGTCGATGCCTCGCAGCATTTCGACCGTGCCACCCTCGCCCGCAACCTGCGGCAGGACCTCACGCGTTCCTCCGGCGGCCACCCGGACGCGGCGGTCATCGCGTTCCTCGTGTTCCTCACCGCCTACACGCCCTGCGTCGCCACCGTCGGCGCGCAGCGTCGTGAGTTCGGCTGGCGTTGGGCAGCCACGGGCATGGTGACGCAGGTGCTGTTCGCGTGGGCCATCGCGGTGGTCGTGTTCCAGGCCCTGCGGGCACTGGGGGTTGGGTGATGGATGCCCTCGCCATCGTGCGCGCGGCCCTCGACGCCGGCGCCCGTACCCGTCGTGAGATCACTGCCGCCACCGGCCTCGACGCCGGCCTCGTCGACGCCATCGTGGACGTGCTCGTGCGCACCGGCGACCTCGACGTGCACCGGCTCAAGACCGAGTGCGGCATCGGCGGATGCGGCAACTGCCACCAGGGCGACCACTGCACTCCGGGCCCGGTGACGGTGCGCATCGGCCGCACTCGCTGACATCCGAACCGGCCCCGAACATCGGGCGCCGCCCCGTGGACCGCAGCACGCGGGCAGCCTGCCGTACGGCGCGGACGTGTCGACGCCGCGTCGGACGGGCCTCCGTGACCCCTCCTACACTCCCGATCGTGCGCGACGAACACCAGCCGGCCTTGGCGATCGCTGCGGCCGGCCGGCAACTTCCCACCCCCCCGGTGTGGTTCATGCGGCAGGCCGGCCGCTCCCTGCCCGAGTACCGGGCACTCCGGGCCGAGCATGCGATGCTCGATGCCTGCTTCGACGCCGACCTCATCACCGAGATCACGATGCAGCCGGTGCGTCGCCACAACGTCGACGCCGCCATCCTCTTCTCCGACATCGTGGTGCCGCTCAAGGCCATCGGCGTCGACCTCGACATCGTGCCCGGCCGCGGTCCGGTGGTCGCCGCACCGGTGCGTACGCGTGCCGACGTCGACCGCCTGCGCGACCTGGAGGCCGAGGACGTGGCGCCGGTGCTCGAGGCCATCGGCGCGATCCGTGGCCAGCTGCGGCCCGACCAGGCCCTCATCGGCTTCGCCGGTGCGCCGTTCACCCTCGCCTCGTACCTCATCGAGGGTGGACCCAGCCGCACCTACACGCACACGAAGGCCCTCATGTATGGCGACCCCGAGCTGTGGCACGCGCTGCTCGACCGCCTCGCGCACATCTCCGGTCGCTACCTCGAACTGCAGGTCGCGGCGGGCGCGCAATTGGTGCAGCTGTTCGACTCGTGGGCTGGCGCGCTCAACCGGCCCGATTACGTCGACCTGGTGCAACCGCACTCGCGTACCGCCCTCGGCTACGCCACGTCGGTGCCGCGCATCCACTTCGGCGTCGGTACCGGTGAGCTGCTCGAGGAGATCGGCGCGGCCGGCGCCACCTGCGTCGGCATCGACTTCCGTGTCGACATGCGTGATGCCGTGCGCCGCGTCGGTGGCACGTACGCCGTGCAGGGCAATCTCGATCCCGCCCTCCTCTTCGCCCCGTGGCCGGCCATCGAGCAGCGCGTGCGCGCCATCGTCGACGCTGGGCGCGGCGCGCGCGGCCACGTGTTCAACCTCGGGCACGGGGTGCTGCCCGAGACCGATCCCGATGTCCTCACCCGTGTGGTCGAACTCGTCCACTCCCTTGAAGGAGCAGCATGAGCAGCGAGAAGCCCAAGGCCCGCGAGATCAACGACACCATCCGCTACACGATGTGGTCGGTGTTCACGCAGGTCGACCGCCTGCCGCGTGATCGCAGCGCCCTCCTCGACGATCTCGCCGCCTTCCGCGCCGAGATCGCCGACCTCGGCGTGGTCACCCGCGGCTGGTACGACATCCGCGGCATGCGCGCCGATGCCGACCTCATGATCTGGTGGCATGCCGCCGACGTGGAGTCGCTGCAGGCGGCCTACGGACGCTTCCTGTCGAGCAGCCTTGGCGACTACTTCGCGCCGCACTGGTCGTCGGTGGCGCTGCATCGCCCGGCCGAGTTCAACCGCAGCCACACGCCGGCGTTCATGCGCGAGGAGCAGCCCGGTCGCTACGTCTGCGTCTACCCCTTCGTGCGCTCGTACGAGTGGTACCTGCTGCCCGAGGAGGAGCGCCGTGCGCTGCTCGTCGAGCACGGCATGGCCGGGCGTGAGTACCCGGAGATCCTCGCGAACACCGTGGCCTCGTTCGCCCTCGGCGACTACGAGTGGATCCTCGCCTTCGAGGGCCCGGTGCTCCACGACATCGTGGACCTCATGCGCGACCTGCGGGCCACCGGCGCGCGCCGCCATGTGCGTGAGGAGATCCCCTTCTTCACCGGCCCACTCGTCGATCCCGTCGAATACGTGCAGGGGCGCTGACATGAGCACCGAACCACTTGCCCCCTTTGACGCCGTGCTGCTGCTGTCGTTCGGTGGCCCCGAGGCGCCGGACGAGGTGATGCCCTTCCTCGAGCACGTCACGCGCGGCCGCGGCATCCCGCGCGAGCGCCTCGAGGAGGTTGCCGAGCACTACCTGCACTTCGGCGGCGTGAGCCCCATCAACGAGCAGAACCGCACGCTCCTCGCGGCGCTCGAGCCGGCCCTCCGTGACGCCGGCTCCGACCTGCCGCTCTACTGGGGCAACCGCAACTCGGCCCCCTGGGTGCGCGACACGGCCCAGCAGATGGCGGCTGACGGCGTCCGACGTCCGGTCGTCATCGTCACGAGCGCCTACTCCTCGTACTCCAGCTGTCGGCAGTACCGCGAGGACCTCGCCATGGCCTTCGACGGCATCGATGCCGAGGTGGCGAAGGTGGCGCAGTTCTTCGACGCCGCGGGCTTCGTTGAGGCCAACACCGACGCCGTCCGTGACGCGGTGCAGGGCCTTGGCGATGACGCGCCCGTGCTCTTCGTCACGCACTCCATCCCGATCGCGGCATCGTCCACGCGCTACGCCGAGCAGCACGAGGCCGTGGCGCGCGAGATCATGCAGCGCATCGGCGGTGCCCGGCCGTGGCAGCTCGTGTACTGCTCGCGTTCGGGCCCGCCCACGCAGCCATGGCTCGAGCCCGACGTGAGCGACGCCATCCGCGAGCTCGCCGGCCAGGGTGTGCGCGAGCTCGTCGTCGCCCCCATCGGCTTCATGAGCGACCACATGGAGGTGAAGTACGACCTCGACACCGAGGCCGCCGAGACGGCCGAGGAGGTTGGGGTGCGCATGGTGCGTGCCGCTACTGCCGGCACCCATCCGGCCTTCGTGCGTGGGCTCGTCGACCTCCTCATCGAGCGGGCCTCCATCGAGCGGGGCGACGGCACCACCGACGCCCGTGTCGACCTCGGCTACCCGCGCGCGCTCGAGCGCTGTGCCGTCGGATGCTGCGCCAACCCGCGCGTGGAGCGCCCCGCGCTCTGCGGGGAGGTGGCATGACGTGTACGTGGTGAGCGCAAACCACAAGGTGTCGTCCTGGGAGACGCTCGCGCGACTCTCGGAACGGGTGCCGGAGGTCGAGGCGCGCATCCACGCGGATGGCGACCAGCCGGTCGTCACCATCGCGACCTGCAACCGCATCGAGATCTACGGTGATGGTGCCGCGGACGCACCCACGCTCGCGCGGGTCATCGAGATCTTCTCCGAGGTGCTCGATGTGCCGGAGGCCGAGCTCTTCGAGCAGCTCTTCGTCGCCACGGGCGTCGACGCCATCGAGCACCTGCATCGCATGACGTCGGGCCTCGAGTCCATCGCCGTCGGCGAGTCCGAGGTGGGCGGCCAGGTCCGCAAGGCCTACACGACATCGATCCAGCAGGGCCGCATCTCCCCGCGCCTGCGCCGCGCATTCGACGATGCCCTGCGCGTGAACCGCGACCTGCGGCGCCTCGAACCGCATCGCGACACCAACCTCGTCGCCCTGTCGCTCGACCTCATCCCGGATGCCGATCGACTCGAGCGCGTGCTCGTCATCGGCACGGGCGAGTTCGCGAGCATCGTGCACCAGCGCATGCACCAGTTCGGCGTCCTCGAGCACTGGAACTACTCCACCTCGGGCCGCCGCATCACGCTGCCCTTCCCGTCGCACCGCGTGGAGCCGCAGGACCTCGTGCGCACGCTCGGCGAGGTCGACATCGTCATCGCCGCCACAGGCGCCACCGAACCGGTCATCACGAAGGCCATGGTCGACGAACTCGTGGCGACGGGAGCCCGTGTGCCGGTGCTCGTCGATCTCGCGGTGACGCAGGACATCGACCCGGCCATCGATGCCGAGCACACCGTCGTACGCCTTGAGCACCTGGCCCGCAACCGGCCGAGTTCCGCCTCCGAGACGCATGAGAAGTACGTGCGCATGCGCGCCGAGCTCCTGGCCCACCGCATGGAGGTCTCGTCGGAGGCCGCCGCGTCATGAGCATGCGCATCGGCACCCGTGAGAGCGCGCTCGCGCTGTACCAGACGCGCCTCGTCGCCGGGCTGCTCGCACCGGCCGTCACCGACATCGTCGGCATCACGACGGCCGGCGACAACCAGCGCATCGCCCTCACCGGTCACGGCAGTGCGGGCCTGTTCGTGAACACCCTGCGCACGGCGCTGCTCGACGGTCGCGTCGACCTCATCGTGCACTCGCTCAAGGATGTCCCCACCGAGCCGGACGGGCGCTTCACGCTTGCGGCCGTGCCCGAGCGCGTGGACGTGCGCGACGTCCTCGTCGGCCGCGATGGCATGGGCATCGACGACCTCCCGCCGGGGGCGCTCGTTGGCACCTCGTCGCCGCGTCGCGCGGCGTGGGTGCATCGCCGCCGACCCGACCTGCGCGTCGAACCCATCCGCGGCAACGTCGACACGCGGCTCGCGAAGGTCGCACGCGGCGACTACGACGCCACCCTGCTCGCCCTCGCGGGGCTTGCGCGCCTGGGGCTCCTCACCGACGCCATGCATCCCATCGACCCGCACGACCTCATCCCCGCTCCCGCCCAGGGCGCGCTCGGTGTCGAGTGCCGTGCCGATGACGATGCCGTGCGCATCGCGCTCGCCGCGCTCGACGACGCCCAGGCGCGCATCACGGCCACGGCCGAGCGCGCGGTGCTGCGCGAGCTTGGCGCCTCCTGCGCCACCGCCGCGGGTGCCAGTGCCGTGCTCGGCGACGGCACGCTCACCCTGCGCGCCGACGTCACCGACCCGACCGCAGGGGCACGCATCCTCATCGAGCGCTCGGCGCCCGTCTCCGACGCCGATGCCGCCGATGCCCTCGGAGTGCTCGTGGCCCGCGCCCTGCTCGACGAGGGCGCCGCTGCGTTCGTGGAGCGGCGATGACCACCGTGCTGCTGCCGCGGCCCGCGGGCACCGACGCCGACGCCACCCTGCTCGAGCGCCATGGGGTGTCGCCTGTGGCCGACCCCTACGTCGAGATCATCCCCCTGCTCGACGAGGCCACCATGGCAGCGCGACGTCGCCTTGCCGCGCTGCTGCCGGATGCGGCGCTTGTCATCACGTCGGCGCGGGCCCTGCGCGCCCTCATCGACCACACCGATGTCGATCGCGGCACGCGGGTGTACGCCATCGGCACGACGAGCGCCAATGCCTGCCGCCAGGCCGGCTTCCCCGATGTGCGCATGCCAGAGGACGGCGCCAACAACGTCGCCCTCACTCGCCTGCTCGCGCGTGAGCTCCCCGCTGCCATCGTCATCCCGCGCAGCAGTGCCGCGCCGTCGTCGCTCGTCGACGACCTGCGGGCCCTTGGCATCACCGTGCATGATGCCGTGCTCTATGCCACCAGCACGGTGCCGGAGGCGCCGGCCTCCGTGCCGGTGCTGCGTGCCGGAGGCTTCGACGCCGTGATCGTGCGCTCGGGCTCGGCGGCGCGCGCGCTCGCACGTTTCGTGCCCGACTGGCCCGCACTCACCCGCGTCGTCGCCGCCGGGCGCTCCACCGCACTCGTGCTGCGCGAACTCGGCATCCCGGTCTCGGCCATTGCGGCACAACCGGATTCGGCCACTGTGGTGGCCACCACCCTGCGCACCCTGGAGGGCAGCACCGCATGATCGAACGTCCCCGACGGCTGCGGCAGAACGCGGCCATGCGCGCCCTCGTGCGCGAGCACCACCTGCGCGCCGACAGCATGATCCTGCCGATGTTCGTGCGTGACATCGACGAGCCCGCCCCGATCACGTCGATGCCCGGCGTGGTGCAGCACTCGTTCGCCTCCCTCGTCGCGGCCGCGCGCGAGGCCAAGGATCTCGGTGTCGCCGGCGTCATGCTCTTCGGCGTGCCCGAGGAGCGCGACGCCACCGGCTCCGAGGCCTGCCAGCCGACGAGCATCCTCGCCCGCGGCATCCGTGCCGTGCGCGACGCGGTCGGCCCCGACTTCATCGTGTGCGCCGACGTGTGCCTCGACGAGTTCACCTCGCACGGCCACTGCGGCGTGCTCACCGAGGACGGTCGCGTCGACAACGACGCCACGCTCGCCCACTACGCCGACATGGCGGTCGTGTGCGCGCAGGCGGGCGCCGACATGATGGGCCTGAGCGGCATGATGGACGGGCAGGTCGGCGCCGTGCGCGAGGCGCTCGACGAGGCCGGCTTCGCGGACGTCGTCATCCTCGCCTACTCCGCGAAGTACGCGTCCGCGTTCTACGGGCCCTTCCGTGAAGCCGTGCAGAGCCGCCTTGAGGGCGACCGTCGCACCTACCAGCAGGACCCCGCGAACCGTCGCGAGTCCGCGCGCGAGGTGCGCCTCGACCTCGAGGAGGGCGCGGACATCGTCATGGTGAAGCCCGCCCTGCCCTACCTTGACGTGATCGCCGACACCCGGGCCACGGCCGACGTCCCCGTCGCTGCCTACGTGGTGTCGGGGGAGTACGCGATGATCGAGGCCGCTGCCGCGCAGGGCTGGATCAACCGTCGCGCCGCCATCCTCGAGGCGCTCACGTCCGTGCGACGTGCCGGCGCCGACATCATCTGCACGTACTGGGCCGCCGAGGTGGCGGCATGGCTGAGGGAGCAGTAGTGGGCATCGACGGTTCGCGGGCCTGGCAGGAACGTGCCGAGGCGGTCATCCCCGGTGGGGTGAGCTCACCCGTGCGCGCCTTCCGCGCCGTCGGTGGGCAACCGCGCTACCTCGTCTCCGGGCATGGCCCCTACGTGCGCGACGTCGACGGCAATGCGTACGTCGACTTCGTGCTCTCGTGGGGTCCCATGCTCCTCGGGCACGCCGATGCCCGCGTCACCGAGGCCGTGGAGCAGGTGATGCGCGAGTCCTCGTCCTTCGGCGCACCGAACCCGGCCGAGGTGCTGCTCGCCGAGGAGATCGTGCGTCGCTACGACGCCGCCGAGATGGTGCGCTTCGTCTCCTCGGGTACCGAGGCGGTCATGACGGCCGTGCGCCTCGCCCGGGCTGCCACGGCGCGCAACGTCATCGTGAAGTTCGCCGGCAACTACCACGGGCACAGCGACGCGCTGCTCGTCGCCGCCGGCTCCGGCGTGGCCACGCTCGGCCTGCCGAACTCGCCCGGTGTCACGCCCGGTGCCGCGCAGGACACCGTTGTCGTGCGCTACAACGACCGCGAGGCCATCGAGGCCCTCTTCGCCAGCCGCGGCCACGAGATCGCCGCCATCATCGTCGAGGCGGTGCCCGCGAACGCGGGCGTCATCCTGCCGATCGACGACTTCAACGGCTTCCTGCGTGACGTCACCACGCGCCACGGCGCCCTGCTCATCATCGACGAGGTCATGACCGGGTTCCGGCTCTCGCGTGCCGGCTGGTACGGGCTCGCCAAGCCCGCGTGGACGCCCGACCTCGTCACCTTCGGCAAGGTCATCGGTGGTGGCTACCCGCTCGCGGCCGTGGGCGGTCGTCGCGAGGTCATGTCGTTGCTCGCCCCACTCGGGCCCGTGTACCAGGCAGGCACCTTGAGCGGTAATCCGGTGGCCGCCACTGCCGGGCTCACGACGCTGCTCGCGTGCGATGACGCGGTGTACGAGGCCTGCGATCGGGCGGCGGCATCGGCCATGACGCTCATCGACGAGGCCCTCTCCATCGAGGGGGTGCCACACCGGGTGCAGCATGTCGGCAACCTCTTCTCCTGCTTCTTCCTCGACGAGGCCGTCACCGACTTCGACATCGCGCAGCGCCAGGACACGGCCGCATTCGGTCGCTTCTTCCACGCCCTCCTCGAGCATGGGGTGAGCGTGCCGCCGTCGGCCTACGAGGCCTGGTTCGTCTCCTCCACCCACGACGACGAGGCCATGCAGCGCTTCGCCGACGCGCTGCCGGCGGCCGCGCGCGCGGCGGCGGGTGCGTGATGGCCGAGCACGAGGTCATCGTCATCGGTGGCGGGGTGTCCGGGCTCACTGTCGCCCACGCCCTGTCACGCCGGGCCGATGCGCCCCGCATCACGCTCCTCGAGGCGGGTGACTGCCTCGGCGGCAAGATCGCCGCGAATGACATCGCCGGCCGCACCATCGACGCGGGCCCCGACGCCCTGCTCGTCCGCGACCCCGCGGTGCGCGCGCTGCTGGACGACCTCGGCCTCACGTCCGAGATCACGGCTCCTGCGGCGCGTGGTTCCTTCGTGTGGACGCGCGGCAGTCTGCGTGTGCTGCCCCCGGCCACGCTCTTCGGTGTGCCCGAGCGCCTGCGCCCCCTCATCGCATCCGGCCTCATCAGCTGGCCTGGACTCCTGCGTGCGGCAGCCGACCTCGTGCTGCCGCGCACCCGCGTGCGCGCCGCCGACCCCACGGTCGGCGAACTGCTGCGTCCGCGCATCGGCGGTGAGGTGTTCGACCGCCTCGTCGACCCGCTCCTCGGCGGCATCTACGCGGGTCGGGCCGACGTGCTGAGCGCGCGCAGCGCGGTGCCCGAGGTGGCGTCCATCCTCGCGCCCGCGCGCAGCGTCTACCGCACCATGCGCGCTCGCGAGGCGCAGCGCCCCAAGGCCACGGGTGTACCCGCGCCGAGCCTCATCAACTTCCCCGGCGGCATGGGCCGCATCATCACCGCGCTCCGGCAGGGCATGCGTGCCGACGTCGAGTACGGCGCCGAGGTGGTGCGCATCAAGCGCAAGGACAACGGCCGCTGGCGTGTGCGCACCGCCGACGGCCGCAAGTTCACGGCTGACGAGGTGGTGGTCGCCGCGCCGGCACATGCGGCTGCCGCGATGCTGCGCAAACTCGACGCCGACCTTGCCGACGCCCTGGCCGCGATCCCCTACGCGAGCGTCGCGAACGTCACCTTCGCCTACCCTGCGTCGGCGATCCCCGCCCATCGGCAGGGCACCGGCTTCCTCGTGCCCGCGGTCGACGGCCGCTTCATCGTCGGCTGCACCTGGATGGACGAGAAGTGGGGACGCGCGGTGCTCACGCCCACGGGCGAGGGCGAGCCGGCCGGCGCCGACCTCACCTTCATCCGCGCCTCGATCGGACGGCATGGCGACGAGCGCTGGGTCACGATGCCGGACGACGAGATCGTGCGTCGCGTCCACGACGAGCTGGTGCTCGCCATGGGCATCACCGCGCCGGCGCTGCACGCGCGCGTGCAGCGGTGGCCCGAGGCCATGCCGCAGTACACGGTGGGCCACGCCGAGCGCCTCGCGCGCATCGACGCCCGTCTCGCCCAGCATCCCGGCCTGCACCTCACCGGCGCCGGGTACCGGGGCATCGGAGTCGCGTCCTGCCTCACGAAGGCGCAGGCCGTCGCAACACAGATTGGAATCGGGGCATGAGCGGTGTGAACTACGACCAGCGGCCGATGCTGGTGTTCTGGGAGACCACGCGGGCCTGCCAGCTGGCCTGCCGCCACTGCCGCGCCAGTGCCACCCCGAACACCCTGCCCGGCACCCTCACCCACGACGAGGGCATGGACCTCGTCGACCAGGTGGCCGGCTTCGGGCGCCCCTACCCGATCCTCGTGCTCACGGGCGGTGACTGCCTGCTCCGCGAGGACCTGTGGGAGCTCGTCGAGCGAGCCAAGGGCCACGGCATCCCCGTCGCCCTGTCGCCGTCCGTCACCCCGATGCTCACCGACGAGGCCATCGCGCGCATTGCGAGCAGTGGCATCAATGCGGTCTCGATCTCGCTCGATGGCGCGCGGGCAGAGACGCACGAGAACGTGCGCGGCATCCCCGGGCACTTCCCGAAGACCCTCGACGCCATCGCGAAGCTCAAGGCGGCCGGCATCACAGTGCAGGTGAACACCACCGTCATGCGCGACAACGTCGAGGAGATGCCCGACATCGCCGGCATCCTCGTCGACCTCGGTGTCGACGTGTGGGAGGTGTTCTTCCTCGTCCACGTGGGCCGTGGTGTGGCGACGAACGCGCTCACCCCGGAGGAGCACGAGGACGTGTGCCACTTCCTGTGGGAGGCCTCGCACCACGGCTTCATCGTGCGCACCGTCGAGGGTCCCTTCTTCCGCCGCGTGGTCGCCGAACGACGGGCCGGTGGTGCGGCGCCCGACACCGCGCTGTACCGGCGCCTGTCCGAGGGCCTCGCCGCCAAGGGACTGCCGCTGCGTGACCGCCCGTCGGCGCACACCGCAGCCACCCGGGACGGCAAGGGCATCGTCTTCATCGCCTACGACGGCGAGGTGTACCCGGCTGGCTTCCTGCCCGTGGGGCTCGGCAATGTGCGGGAGACGCCGCTGGCCACGGTCTACCGCGACACCGAGGTGCTGCGCGACATCCGGGCGGCGCGCTTCTCCGGCCGGTGCGGCGTCTGCGAGTACGCCGACCTGTGCGGCGGTTCGCGGGCGCGGGCCTGGGCGGAGACCGGCGACATCCTCGGCGAGGACTCCGCCTGCGCCTACCAGCCAGTCGGCGCCTGACGGCCGGTGGCTGCCGCGAGCACGGCAGCCTGCGCACCGCCCGGTCCGGCGATTGCTCGGGGTGTAGAGATTTCGTAAGGCCGCAAGGTCGCGGGGTCGAAATCGCATAAGAACGGCGGAATCCCGGTGCTCGGGGTCCATGCACGGGGTATCAATGGTCCATGCCCAGAACGCTCAAGCGCTTCGTGGTCGGCCGGCCCATCGAGAATGCTCGCGCCGCCGAACAGCTCATGCCGAAGTGGATGGCGCTGCCGATCCTCTGCAGTGACCCGCTCTCGTCGGTCGCCTACGCCACCGACGAGATCCTGCTCGTCCTCGGCCTCGGGGGCGTCGCCTGGATCACGCACACGCCTTGGGTCGCCGGTGCGGTCGCCGCGCTCATCATCATCATCGTCATGTCCTATCGGCAGACGACGTATGCCTACCCGAGCGGTGGAGGTGCGTACGCCGTCTCACGCGCCAACCTCGGCACGACGCCGGCGCTCATTGCCGCGAGCGCCCTCATGATCGACTACATCATGACGGTGGCGGTCTCGATCTCGTCCGGCGTCGCGAACATCGCCTCCGCGTTTCCGGCGGTGGACCAACACGCTGTGCCCATCACGCTCACCTGCATCGCGTTGCTCGCGATCATGAACCTCCGCGGTGTGCGGGAATCTGGCTTCGCGTTCGCGGTGCCGACCTACGGCTTCATCGCAAGCATCCTCGTGCTCGTGCTCTGGGGTGCGTACAAGGTGCTCACGGGCCAGCCAGTCGTTGCACCGACGGCGCACATGCAATTCCACACCGTCGAACAGGTCGGCGGCCTGACAGGTGCCGTGCTCCTGCTCCGTGCCTTCGCCTCCGGCTGTACAGCGCTCACCGGCGTCGAGGCCATCAGCAACGCCGTGCCGCACTTCCGTGCCCCGAAGTCCAAGAATGCCGCCACCACGCTCCTGCTCATGCTCGTGCTATCCATCACCATGTTCGGCGGCACGGCGCTGCTTGCCACGCGTGCAGGGGTGAAGCTCTCGCCCGACAATGCGGCGCTCGGGCTGCCGGCATCCGCAGTGCAGCAGACGGTGCTGGCGCAACTCGGGAGCGCCATCTCCGGCAACGGCACCCTGCTCTTCTACGTCGTCCAGATCTTCACGGCGGCAGTGCTCCTCATGGCGGCGAATACCGCCTACAACGGATTCCCCATCCTCGCCGGCATCCTGGCAAAGGACGACTTCCTGCCCCGTCAGTTCGCCCGTCGCGGCGATCGGCTGTCGTTCAGCAACGGCATCATCGTGCTGTCGATCATCGCCGGCTTCCTCGTGTACGCATTCCAGGCCGACGTGTCCCGGCTCATCCAGTTGTACATCCTTGGCGTGTTCCTCTCGTTCACCCTGTCGCAGCTCGGCATGGTGAAGCACTGGAACGACGAGCGCCGGAACCCGAACAGCACGCTCACCGGTTCGGCGATCGCGCGCAAGCGGGCGCTGAACCTCGTGGGTGCGATCGCGACGGGCGTCGTGCTCATCGTCGTCCTGTTCACGAAGTTCCAGCACGGTGCCTGGATCGTGTGCATCGCCATCCCCGCCTTCTTCAGCCTCATGCGCGGCATCAAGCGGCACTACACGAAGGTGGACGCGGCGCTCCAACCCACCCGTCGTCAGACCCTGCCCAGCAACGTGCATGCGGTGGTCCTTGTCTCGCGGCTGCACCAACCGGCGCAGCACGCGCTGGCCTTCGCGCGCGCCACCCGCCCCTCGACCATCGTGGCCCTCACCGTGCAGACGGATCCGCATGATTCGCAGCGGCTCATGGAGGAGTGGCGGTCACAGGGCATCCCCGTGCCGCTCGTCATCGTCGACTCGCCCTACCGTGAGGTGACGAGGCCGATCCTCGACTACGTGCAGAACATCCATCGACAGAGCCCACGCGACGTGATTGCCGTCTATGTGCCCGAGTACGTCGTGACCCACTGGTGGGAGCAGATCCTGCACAACCAGACGGCGCTGCGCATCAAGATGCGCCTGCTCCTGCTGCCCGGCGTCATGGTGACGAGCGTGCCCACGCAGCTCGCGGCCGTCGAGGTGGACGAGGCGTCGGATGCGATGCCGACGGAGGACGCGACACGCGCGTCTGAGACCACCGAATCCACGGCCCGCGGGGTGGCAGGCTAGCCACGTGCTCCGGCGCTGGTCCTGGCTGCTGCTCGTGCCCGCGGCGACCGCGGTGATGCTGCCATTGCGCGCGCACCTCGACCTCGGCACCGTGCTGCTCGTCCACCTCATGACGGTCGTGCTCGTGGCCGTCCTCGGCACCGTGACGGCAGCCGGGGTGGCTGCGGTCATCGCCGTGTCGCTCGTGAACTGGTTCTTCACCGAGCCCTACCACAGCCTCCGCATCGCCAACCCGGCCACCGTCGTCGACCTCACCGCCTTCATGGTGGTGGCCCTCACGACGGCGCTCGTGGTGCGCCGCTCGCGAGCCCTCGCAGCGCGCGCCGAGCACGAGCGCACCGAGCGGGAGCAGGTGGTGGAGATCGACCGCTCCCGCGCGACGTTGCTCGCGGCGCTCGGCCATGACCTGCGTGCCCCCATCTCCACCATCAAGGCCACCGCCTCGGGGGTGCTCGCGAAGGACGTGGTGTGGAGTGCCGACGACATGTCCGACGCCTGGCACCTCGTCGACGAGGAGGCCGACCGCCTCGCCGACCTGCTGTCGAACCTGCTCGCCCAGGCCCGGCTTGAGGCCGGCGCCCCCATCGCGCAACCGGTGGCCGTGGAAGTGGCGGACCTCATGCGCTCCAAGCGCCTGCCCCGCGTGCCGCGCCAGTACCGACTGCCCACCGACCTCCCGATGGTCGTGGCCGACCCCGGGCTCATGGAGCAGGCGGTCCACAACGTCCTCGTGAACGCACAGCGCCATGGCGGGGTGAACACCGACGTGCTCATCACGGCCGAGCGCGACGGCGAGCGGGTGCTCATCCACCTCGACGACAACGGCCGGGGCATCGCCGACGATCAGCTCGACACGCTCTTCGAGCCCTACCGCACGGCCGGTGACCGGTCACGCGGCGGCACCGGCCTGGGCCTCGCGATCGTGCGCGGGTTCGTCGAGGCCATGGGCGGTACGGTGTCGGCAGCGCGCAGTCCACGCGGCGGCCTGCGCATCACGATCGCGCTCCGGGTGGCAGCATGACGAATCCGATCCGCGTCCAGGTCGTCGAGGACGACGAGGGCATGGCGCGCGCCCTGCGCGTCAACCTGCAGGCGCGCGGGTACGAGGTGGCGATCGCATCGAGCGGTGCCGACGCCCTCACCCAACTGGCCCGCAATCCGGCCGACCTCGTGGTGCTCGATCTGGGCCTGCCGGACATCGAGGGCGTCGACGTCATTGCGGCCCTGCGAGCCTGGTCGGCCGTGCCGATCCTCGTGCTCTCGGCCCGCCAGGGCGACAGCGACAAGGTGCAGGCGCTCGACGCCGGTGCCGACGATTACCTCACGAAGCCCTTCTCCGTCGAGGAACTGCTCGCCCGCCTTCGCGCCATGCTGCGCCGCGCCAGCACCGCCACGCCTGAGGCCCCCGTGGTACGCACCGACGACTTCACCATCGACCTGCAGCACATGAAGGTGGTGCGCAACGGCGCCGACGTGCACCTCACCCGGCTCGAGTGGGGCATCGTCGAGGTGCTCGTGCGCAATCCAGACCGCCTCGTCACCGGCAAGCAGCTGCTCACGAAGGTCTGGGGCCCCGCCTACGCCGACGCCACCCACTACCTGCGCGTGTACATGATGCAGGTGCGCAAGAAGCTCGAACCCGACCCGAGCAACCCCCGCTACTTCCTCACCGAGGCTGGCTTCGGCTACCGATTCGTGCCGTAGATCACGTCCCTCCGACCCGCGGCTCCTGCCTTCGACCGGACGACGGGAGGGCGAGCGGTTGGCGACCATGCCGTCCGGCGTCGGCCCGATCTACGCTTCCAATATGGCGCACTACGGCGCGGGCGACCTCGGCGCATTCACTGCCGACCTGCAGGCCCGCTTCGCTCAGGATCCCGACGACACCCGCCTCCTCGCGCGGCGGTTCCTCCACCGGTCGGCCACGATCGACGTCCGGCACGACGACCCCGACTCCCTGGCCCGGGCCATCCGTGCCATTCGCGATGCGGCCGCCCGGCGCATGCCCGGCGAGCCGGTCGTCCGGCTCCTCCTCGACGGGCAGCGCACCTACCTGCTCGTCGTCACCGACGACATGTCGTTCCTCGTCGACTCGGTCACGATGGCCCTCACCGCTGCCGGGCGTGCAGTGCTCTCGATGCTGCACCCACAGCTCGTCGTGGAGCGCAGTGCCGACGGCGCCTTCGTGCGCACGCTCGACCTCGACGTCGACGAGCAGCTGCCCGATGGTGCGCACGCCGAATCGTGGATGGTCATCCGCATCGACGGTGCACCGGATCCCGAGGCGCTCGAGGTGTCCGTGCGCGGGGTGCTGCGCGATGTGCGCCTCGCCAACGCCGACTGGCATCCGATGATGAAGCGTGCGTCGTCCATCATGGCCTCACTGCGCCAGGCCCCGCCCACGGGCATCCCGGCGGAGGACGTGCTCGAGGCCATCGACCTGCTCCAGTGGCTCCTCGATGACCACTTCACCTTCCTCGGCTACCGCGAGTACGAGATCGCCAACGGTCCCGACGGTCAGGCCATCCGTCCGCTTGCCGACTCCGGCCTCGGCATCCTGCGCCTGGGCGACGACGACGTGTCGGCACACACCCGCAGCCTCGATGCCATGACGCCGATGGCGCGCGACACCGCGCTCGACCGGCACCTGCTCATCGTGAACAAGGCCAATGCGCGCTCCACCGTGCATCGTCGCGCGCCCTTCGACCACATCGGCATCAAGACCTTCGACGCCGCTGGCAACGTCATCGGCGAGCAGCGCTTCCTCGGCCTCTTCACGTCAGAGGCCTATGCCGCATCGGTCACCGAGATCCCGGTGGTGCGTCGACGGGCCCAGGGCGTGCTCGATGCGCTCGACATCGTCACCGACTCGCATTCGGCCCGCGACCTGCTGCAGTTCCTCGAGACCTACCCGCGCGACGAGCTGTTCCAGACCCACACCGAGCAGCTCGTGCACGTGGCCTCCGCGGCGGGGCAGCTGCGTGCCCTGCGCCAGACGCGGCTGTTCGTCCGCCACGACGACTACGGCCGCTATGTGTCCTGCCTCGTGTACCTGCCGCGCGACCGCTACAACACCGCGGTCCGCCTCGCCCTCGACACCATGCTGCGCGAGGCCTTCGGCGGCACGGGCAGTGACTACACGGCGCTCGTCACCGAGCACCAGCTCGCGCGCGTGCACTTCGTCATCCAGCTTGAGCCGGGGGCGCAGCTCCCGCAGGTCGACATCGCCGATCTCGAGCACCGGCTGGCCGAGGCCACGAAGGGCTGGGAGGAGCGCTTCGCCGAGCACGTCACCGACGCCCTCGACGAGGCCAGCGCGCAGGGCCTGCTGCACGAGTTCGCCGACGCCTTCCCGGAGGCCTACAAGGAGGACTTCGATGCTGTCGAGGCCCTCGCGGATGCACTGAGCCTGCGCTCCCTCGGCGAGGGTGCGGTCGGCCTGCGCTGGCTCGACGATCCGCAGCGCCCGGGATGCGTGCAGTTCAAGGTCAACCGTGTCGGTGACGAGATCCCCGTCTCCCGCCTGCTGCCGCTCATGCAGCACATGGGCATGGACGTCATCGCCGAGCGGCCGTACTCCATCGAGCGCCCGACGGGCACGGCCTGGGTGCTCGACTTCGACGTGCAGTTCACCGACGCCGACCTGCCCGACCGCGACACGCTGCCGCAGCGGGCATCGGATGCCTTCCGCGCCACCTGGGAGGGTCGCTGCGAGGACGATCGCTACAACGCGCTCGTCGCCGCTGCCGGCATCACCTGGCAGGAGGCTGCCGTGCTGCGCGCCTACGGCCACTACCTGAAGCAGCTCGGCACCCCGTATGGCCAGGGCTTCCTGCAGTCGGTGCTCGCCGGCAACGTCGGCATCGCCCGCAGCCTCGTCGCGCTGTTCCACGCGCGGCTCGATCCCGCCTTCACCGGTGACCGCACTGCCGCGCAGTCGGCGCTCGTGGCCGACATCGAGGCCGCCCTCGACGGCGTCTCAAGCCTCGACCAGGACCGCGTCCTGCGCACCTTCCTCGCCCTCATCCGGGCGACGCTGCGCACCAACGCCTTCCTGGTGGCGACGAAGCCGCGGCAGGCCCTGTCGTTCAAGTTCGACGGCCGCGCGGTGCCCGATGCGCCACTGCCGCGTCCGAAGTACGAGATCTGGGTCTGCTCGCCGCGCGTCGAGGGCGTGCACCTGCGCTTCGGCGACGTGGCCCGTGGCGGCCTGCGCTGGAGTGATCGCTCCGAGGACTTCCGCACCGAGATCCTCGGGCTCGTGAAGGCGCAGGAGGTGAAGAACGCCGTCATCGTGCCCGTCGGGGCGAAGGGCGGCTTCGTGCCGGCGCACCTGCCCGACCCCGCCGTCGACCGGGCCGCCTGGTTCGCGGAGGGGCAGGCCTCGTACCGCGAGTACCTCGGGGCGCTGCTCGACATCACCGACAACCTCGTGCAGGGTGCGGTCGTGCCACCGGCGGACGTCGTCCGCCATGACGGCGACGACCCCTACCTCGTCGTCGCCGCCGACAAGGGCACGGCCACCTTCTCCGACCTCGCGAACTCGATCGCGCACGAGTACGGCTTCTGGCTCGATGACGCCTTCGCATCCGGCGGCTCCGTCGGCTACGACCACAAGGCCATGGGCATCACGGCCCGCGGCGCCTGGGAGGCCGTGAAGCGGCACTTCCGCGAGATGGGCATCGACACCCAGACGCAGCCCTTCACGGCCGTTGGCATCGGTGACATGAGTGGCGACGTCTTCGGCAACGGCATGATGCTCTCGCCGCAGCTGCGGCTCGTCGCCGCGTTCGACCACCGCGACATCTTCATCGACCCCAACCCGGATCCGGCGGCCTCGCTCGCCGAGCGCCAGCGCCTGTTCGCGCTGCCTCGCTCCAGCTGGCAGGACTACGACCGCGCCGTCATCTCGGCCGGCGGCGACGTGTACTCGAGGTCGGCCAAGGCCATCACGCCCTCGCAGGAGGCACGTGCCGTGCTCGGGCTCGATCCCGATCGCGCGTCCTTCGCGCCCACCGAGCTCATCCACGCGATCCTCCGCGCCCCCGTCGATCTGCTGTGGAACGGCGGCATCGGCACCTATGTGAAGGCGCGCACCCAGACGCATGCCGACGTCGGTGACAAGGCCAACGACGCCATCCGCGTGAATGGTGACGAGCTGCGCTGCCGCGTCATCGGCGAGGGTGGCAACCTCGGCTGCACGCAGCTGGGGCGCATCGAGGCCGCGCGGGCGGGCATCCGGGTGAACACCGATGCCATCGACAACTCCGCGGGCGTCGACACCTCCGATCACGAGGTGAACATCAAGATCCTGCTGCAGCCGCTCGTCGCGGCCGGTGGCCTCACCGCTGACCAGCGCGGGGAGCTGCTGGCGTCGATGACGGACGAGGTCGCCGCGCACGTGCTTGCCGACAACTACGGGCAGAGCGTCGTGCTCGGCATCGAGCGCGGTGAGGCTGCCCGCATGGTGAGTGTGGCCCGGCGCATGATCGGCGACCTCGAGGCGCGCGGCATCCTCGACCGCGGGCTGGAGTTCCTGCCGAGCGATCGCGAGCTCGCGGCGCGTGAGGCGGCGAATGAGGGCCTCACCTCACCCGAGCTGTGCGTGCTCCTCGCGTACGCGAAGATCTCGCTCGTGCGGGCCCTCGCCGAGCACCGACTCGGCGACGATCCGTGGTACTCGGTCATGTTGCGGCGCTACTTCCCGCATACGCTCGTCGAGCGCTACCCGGACCTGCTCGAGCAGCACCAGTTGAAGGCGCAGATCGTCGACACCGTCACCTGCAACGCGCTCATCAACCTCGGTGGCCTCACCTTCGTCTTCCGGGCGATGGAGGAGACGAACGCCTCCGCCGTCGACGTGGTGAAGGCGGCCACGGTCGTCATCGAGGTGTTCGACCTGCGGCGCGTCTGGGACGCGGTGAACGCCCTCGACACCCTCGTGCCGACGGCTGAACAGGACCGCATGCACCTCGAGATGCGGCGCCTGCTCGACCGCGCCACCCGCTGGATCCTGCAGCGCTACGGCGCCGACATCGACGTGCCCGGCATGATCGCGCACCTGCAGCCGCTCGTGTCGCGATGGGCGCCCGAGGTGTCGCGCCACATGCGTGGCGTCGAGTTGGCCAACCTCGTCGCGCTGCGCGACCAGCACGTGGCGGCGGGCGTGCCGGACGCGGTGGCCACCGCGGTCACCAGCCTGCTCGACTCGTTCTCGCTGCTCGATGTGTTCCACATCGCGGAGACCATCGGCGAGGCGCCCGAGACCCTGCTGCCGCTGTACTTCGCGTTCAACGACCGCTACGAGATCGACCCGGCACTCACCCGCATCACGCGCCTGCCGCGCCAGAGCCGGTGGGACACCCTGGCGCGCCTGGCGTTGCGCAGCGACCTCTACGCGGCCACCGCGTCGATTGTCGAGCGCATCGCGCGCTCCACGGCCGCCGCCGATGCCGCCGATGCGCGCATCGACGCCTGGGAACAGCGCAACGCGGGGGCCGTGGCACGAGCGCGGGGGACGCTCGCCGAGATCCTGTCGCTCGACGAGCCGACGCTCGCGTCCATGTCCGTGCTCCTGCGGGTCATGCGCAACCTCGCTGCCTGACGGGCATTCCCCGGGTCGCATCCGGCGACACGGGGAATGCCCCGCCCCCCGTCCGACGTTGCTGCGACTGGTGGACCTCGGTCCGCGAAACTTTGTCAGTTGCGAATCGTTTGCAATAAGGTCGGGCCATGATCCGTGCACTCCGGCAACACCTGCGCTTCACGCGTGACGAGATCCCCACCCTCGTCGCCGTGGCAGCCACCGTCATCACGTTGCATGTGCTCGGGTGGGGGCTCTTCATCTACTACAACAGCCGCCCCGAGTACCACAGCCTCGTGGACGGCAAGGGCGCACTCGTCTACGCCGGCGCCGGCGCCCTCGCCTACTCGTTCGGCCTGCGGCACGCCTTCGACGCCGACCACATCTCAGCCATCGACGACACCACGCGCCTCATGCTCGCGAAGCATCGGCGGCCGCTTGCGGTCGGGCTCTTCTTCTCGCTCGGGCACTCCACGATCGTGCTCTCGCTCTCGGTCGCCATCGCCTTCGCCGCCAAGCAGGCGGTGAAGTTCCAGCACAGCTTCGCCGCGGCCGGTGGCGTCATCGGTGCCTCCGTGTCGGCGTTCTTCCTCTACCTCGTGGGCATCCTCAACCTCATTGTGCTCGTCGGCATCTGGAAGGTCTGGAAGCAGGCGAAGACGGGGCAGTTCTCGCACGAGCACCTCACCGAGTTGCTCAACGAGCGTGGGCTCATGCGCCGCATCTTCCGTGGCTGGTTCAAGAACGGCTTCGACCATGCGTGGCAGCTGTACCCCATCGGGGTGCTCTTCGGCCTCGGCTTCGACACTGCCACCGAGGTGGCGCTGCTCGGGCTGTCGGCGACGGCGGCCGTCGGCACTGTCGGTGGCACCCTGCCCCCGCTCGCGATCATCGCGCTGCCGCTCATCTTCGCCGCCGGCATGAGCCTCATGGACTCCCTTGACGGCATCTTCATGACGAAGGCCTACGCCTGGGCGTTCACGTCGCCATTGCGCAAGATCTACTACAACATCACGACGACGGGCCTCTCGATCTTCGTCGCGCTCGTCATCGGCACCATCGAGGTCATCCAGGTGATCTCGGCGAAGGTCGACCTCTCCGGTGTCCCCGTCATCAGCACCATCGCGGGCGTCAACCTCAGCGGGCTCGGCTACTGGATCGTCGGCTCCTTCGTACTGGCGTGGCTGCTCTCGGTGGCCGTGTGGCGCTTCGGCCGCTACGAGGAGCGCTACAGCAGCGGCATCGACGAGACCCAGCACGCACACGATCCCGTCGTCTTCCAGATCTGACGCACGCCCGACATCGCTGTGGGGGGCCATCCGCTCGGATGGCCCCCCACAGCTGCATGCGCCGCTGGCTACTCGGCGAACTGGCTCTCGTACAGGCGCTGGTAGAACCCGCCGGCTGCCATGAGCTCGTCGTGCGATCCCTGCTCGACGATGTGGCCGTGATCCATCACGAGGATCGTGTCGGCATTGCGGATGGTCGACAGACGGTGGGCGATGACGAAGCCGGTGCGCCCGTGGCGCAGGCGGTTCATGGCCTCCTGGATGAGCACCTCGGTGCGGGTGTCCACGTTCGAGGTGGCCTCGTCGAGGATGAGCACCGACGGATCGGCGAGGAACGCGCGCGCGATGGTGAGCAGCTGGCGCTCGCCCACCGAGATGTTCGTCGCGTCATCCTCGAGCACCGTGTCGTAGCCGTGGGGCAGCGTGCGGATGAAGTGGTCGGCGTGGGCCTCCTTGGCCGCTGCGACGATCTCCTCCTCCGTGGCGCCGGCACGGCCGTATGCGATGTTCTCGCGGATGGTGCCGTTGAACAGCCAGGTGTCCTGCAGCACCATGCCGAAGGCGGAGCGCAGGTCCTCGCGGGCGATGTCGCGCGTGTCGACGCCATCGAGGGTGATGCGGCCACCGTCGATGTCGTAGAAGCGCATGAGCAGGTTCACGATCGTGGTCTTGCCCGCGCCGGTCGGGCCGACGATCGCCACCGTCTGGCCTGGCTGCACGCGCACATGCACGCCCTCGATGAGCGGCACATCGGGCACGTAGCGGAACGACACGTCCTCGAGCGTCACCGCACCCTGCACCTCGGGCAGCACGGTCTTGGACCCTCGGGGCTCGGCCGGCTCCTCCGGGGCGTCGAGCACCTCGAACACGCGCTCGGCCGAGGCCAGGCCCGACTGCAGCTGGTTGGCCTGCTGCGCGATCTGGCCGAGCGGCATGGTGAACTGCCGCGAGTACTGGATGAACGCCTGCACCTGACCGAGCACCAGTTGGCCCGACGCCACCCGGATGCCGCCGAGCACCGCGATCACCACGTAGTTGAGGTTCGACAGCACGTTCATGAGCGGCATCATGATGCTGCTGAGGAACTGGGCCTTGAAGCTGGCCTCGAAGAGGGCGTCATTGAACTCGTCGAACTCCGCCACCGCGCGCTCACGACGGTTGTAGGCGAGCACGATGGCGTGCCCCGTGTGCATCTCCTCCACATGCCCGTTCACGCGGCCGGTCTCACGCCACTGGGCCGCGAACTGCACCTGTGAGCGCTTGCCGATGCGCGCCATCATGACGATCGACAGCGGCACGATGAGCAGCGACACCAGCGCCAGCTCCCACGACAGCACGAACATCACGATGAGCGTGCCGACCACCGCGAGGATCGAGGACAGCAACTGGCTCAGGCCCTGCTGCAGGGTGTTGCCGATGTTGTCGATGTCGTTCGTGACGCGACTCAGCAGGTCGCCGCGCGACTGGGTGTCGAGGTACGACAGCGGCACGCGGGAGAGCTTCGTCTCGACGTCGCGGCGCAACTCGAACACGGCGGTCTGGGCGACGCCGGCCATGATCCAGGCCTGCAGCCACTGCAGGAAGGCGCCGATGAGGTACAGCACCACGACCCAGGCGATGAGCGAGCCGATGGCGGTGAAGTCCACGCTCGTCGTCGGCACCACGTGCATGCCCTCGAGCATCGATGCGTAGCGGTCCTGCCCCTGTGACCGCAGCTGCGCGACGACGGTGCTCGTGGACGTGCCGAGCGGCACCCCGCGGTGGTAGAGCAGCATGCCCATGAGGTCGGCGAAGACGCGTGTGGTGGCATCGCCGAGCAGCTTGGGGCCGAAGAGGCCGGCACCCGTCGCCGTCGCGATGAGGAGCACGACGAGCAGCAGGGTGCGACGCTGCCGTTCCAGCCGCCGGATGAGGCGCACGGCCGTGGCCTTCGCATTCGTCGCACGGCCGCCGGCGCCACCGCCCATCATGCCGTGGCCCATGGGGCCGCCGCCGGGACGCATGCCCCGCACGGGTGCCATGCCGCCGCGTGGTGTGCTCATGCGTTCGCTCCCAACTGTGAGCCGACGATCTCGCGATAGGCCGTGCAGGTCGCCAGCAGCTCGTCGTGGGTGCCGATGCCGGCGATGGCACCCTCATCGAGCACGATGATGCGATCGGCGTGCAGCACGGTGCTCACCCGCTGCGCGACCACGATGACGGTGGAGCCGGCCATCTCGCGCTGCAGTGAGGCTCGTAGGCGGGCGTCCGTCGCCGCATCCAGGGCGGAGAAGGAGTCGTCGAGCACGTAGATCCGCGGGTGCAGGGCCACCGCGCGGGCAATGGCCATGCGCTGCTTCTGCCCGCCGGAGAGGTTCTGGCCGCCCTGCGCGATCTCGTGGTCGAGGCCGTTGTCGAGTTCGCGCACGAAGTCCGCCGCCTGGGCGATCTCGAGCGCCCGCCACACCTCGTCGTCCGTGATGTCCTGGGCCCCGAAGCGCACGTTGTCGCGCACCGAGCCACCGAACAGGTAGGCGCGCTGGGGGACGAGCGCCAGGCCCCGGTAGAGCTCGGCCCGGGCCTGCTCGCGCACGTCCACCCCGCCGACGAGCACCGTGCCATCGGTGACGTCATGGAAGCGGGCGAGCAGGTTGATGAGCGTGGTCTTGCCCGACCCGGTGCCACCGACGATCGCGGTGAACTCACCGGGCGCGATGTGGAAGTCGATGCTGCGCAGCACCGGCTCCTCGGCGCCGGGATAGCGGAACGAGACGTTGCGGAACTCGACGGCGCCGGGGGTGACCTGTGGCGTGGGCTGCGCCGGGTCGGTGATCGTCGGCACGACGTCGAGCACCGCCTTGATGCGCTCCGCGCTGGCAGCCGCACGCGGCACGAGCATGGCGGCCATGGTCGCCATCATCACCGAGATGAGGATCTGCATGAGGTAGCTGAGGAACGCGGAGATGTCACCGATCTGCATGTCACCCGTGCTCACGAGGTGGGCGCCGAACCACACCACGCCGATGGTGGAGAAGTTGAGGATGAGCATGAGCATCGGCATGGCGAGGGCGAAGATGCGGTTGATGCGCAACGAGGTCTCGCGGAGGGCGTCGTTGGCGTCGGCGAAGCGGGCCTGCTCGAAGTCGTCGCGGACGAAGGCACGGATCACGCGCATGCCGGTGATCTGCTCGCGGAGCACGCCGTTGATGCGGTCGATGCGCGTCTGGATGGTACGGAACTGCGGGATGGCCACGCGCATCATGAGCCCGATGACGAGCGCCATGAGCGGCACGGCCACTGCGATGAGGATCGACATGCGCAGGTTGTGGGCGAGCGCCATGATGACGCCGCCGATCATGGTGAGCGGTGCCATGAGCAGCATCGACAGCCCCATGGTGACGAGCAGCTGCACCTGCTGGATGTCGTTCGTGTTGCGCGTGATGAGTGACGGGGTGCCGAAGTGGTCCACGTCCTGGGCATTGAAGTCGAGCACCGTGCGGAACACGGTGGCGCGCAGGTCGCGGGCGAAGGACATCGACACGAAGGCGGTGAGGTAGGCGGCGCCCACCGACACCACCACCGAGACGGCAGTGAGCCCGAGCATCTCGAACCCGACCTGCCAGATGTAGTTGATGTTGCCGGTGGCCACGCCGTTGTTGATGATGTCGGCGTTCAGTGCCGGCAGGTACAGGCTGATGACCACCTGGGCGAGCACGAGCAGGGTGATGACGGCGATCCGGCCCCGGTAGGGGCGCGTGAACGACCGCAGGATGTCGATGAGCATGCGGGTCTCCTCGCGCGGAGCCTAGCCGTTCGTCAGACTCCGGCGGGAGCCGCCTGCCGCAGCCTCAGGAGGCGGCGAGGGCGGTGCGGATGGCGCGCGTGTGCGCGGGGGTCGAACCGCAGCAGGAGCCGACGATGTCGATGCCGAGGTCCTGCATCTCCTTGGCGAAGGCCCCCATGTCATCGGGCGTGCCGGTGTACACGAACTCGCCACCGACGAGCTGCGGCAGGCCGGCGTTCGACTGGGTGATGAGGTAGACGCCCTCGGGGCGGGCCTCGACCATCTCCTGCGCGATGACGCGCATCTCGTCGGTGCCGCGCCCGCAGTTCGCGCCGATGACCTTCACGCCGAGCCCGGCGAGGGTGCGCACGGCCACGGCCGGCTTCACGCCCATCATGGTGCGCAGGTTGGTGTCGAAGCTCAGCGTCGTGATGACGGGCATGTCGGGCGCCACGGCGTGGGCGGCGCGCACGGCAGCCTCCACCTCGGAGAGGTCACTCATGGTCTCGATGAGGATGGCGTCGACGCCACCGTCCACGAGTCCGCGGATCTGCTCGGCGAAGAGGGCCTCGGCATCCTCCATCGTGAGCGTGCCCATGGGCTCCATGAGCTCACCGGACGGTCCGACGTCGCCCATGACCCAGGTGCCGGGGTGGCGGTCGGCGACGCGGCGCGCGACGGCCGCACCGGCGCGGTTGAGCTCGTGCACGCGGTCCTCGAGGCCATGCATCTGCAGGCGCGGACGGGAGCCGCCGAAGGTGTTCGTGGTGAGCAGTTGGGCGCCGGCCGCGGCGTACTCCTCGAGGATGCCCTCGACGACGTCCGCGTGCTCGACGTTCCACAGCTCGGGGGCCCCGCCGTCGGTGAGACCGCGCTCCTGCAACATGGTGCCCATGGCCCCGTCCGAGGTGAGCGTGCCGGCGGCGAGCGCCGCGTAGAGGTCGGTCATGACTGGGCTCCGTTCAGGTCATCGAGCATGCGGGCGAGGGTCGCCGGTTCGAAGGCGGCGTCGAGGTCGTGCGCCACCTGCTCGGCGACAGCGGCAGGGTCCCCGTCGACGCTGGTCCAGGCGCTGCGGTTCCAGCCCTCGAGGTAGGCGTCACTGTCGGTCGCGCCCAGTCGCATCGCGGCCTCGTCGATGGCCTCCTGGAAGCGTGGCGCCAACTGCACCTTCGCCACGACGTCGCCCTCACGGGCAGTGACGAGGGAGGGGATGTCACGCCAGCGCGTCACCTGGTACTCGGCCATGTGGGAACGATAGCGACGGCGTCCGTTCGACGCTCAGTCGGCCAGCAGCGTCCAGTGCTCCACCTGCGGCGCCTCGGCGAAGTAGGCGCCGATGTGGCCGCGCCATTCCGCGAAGAGGGGGCCGCCCCGGAAGCCCTCCGTGTGGTCCTCGAGGGTGTCCCAGGCGATGGCGAGGAGGAAGGTGCTCGAACGCTCGATGCCCCGGTGCACATGGATGGCGTTGAATCCGGTGGCCCGGGCCAGCACCTGCTTGCCCTGCTCGAGGGCGGCGAGGAATGCCTCCTCCTGGCCCTCGTGGACGCGCATGATGGCGGTCTCCATGATCATGACTGCTCCTCGCGACGGATGGCGTGCTGCTCGGCACGATGCGGCTGCAGCACAGAGGCCATCGACACCGCGGCAAGGACGAGTGCGCCCATGCACCCGAGGGCGATGGGCAGCGGTACGACCTGGGCGACGAGGGCCAGGGTGATGCGTCCCGTCATCGCCGAGACGGCCACGACGATACCGGTGACGGTGAGGGCCCGTGCACTCGGCAGCCCCGGGATGGCGCCGGCAGCCGTGGTGAACGCCGCCGGCATGGAGCCCACGGCCACCCCCATGAAGGCGTAGGCGATGCACGAGAGCACGAGGACGCCAGCGGCATGGTGCGCGGAGAGCACATCCGCAGCGGCGATGGCCACGACGTAGCCGGCGGTGCCGATGAGGCCGAGGGTGCGGATCGTGTGCTGCAGTCCTCGGCGGTCGATGAGGCGTGTGGCCGCAAGGCGGGTGAGCAGCTGCACGAGCATGAAGGCCGTGAAGCCGTAGCCGTTCGGACCCACCGCGACGAGGAAGTTCTGGTGCAGGAGCACCGAGCTCCAGTCGCCGACGGACATCTCCGCAACCAGGCCGAGGGTCTGTGCGATGGCGAGCACGACGAGGAAGCGCAGGGCGCCGCGGGGGATGGGCGCGTGCCGCGGCAACTGCGTGGGATCGTCGACGGGGCGATCCTCGTGCACCGTGCCGAGCAGGCCGCGCGCCGCCCACTGGAACAGGCTGAGTGCGGTGGCGGCGCCGATCGCGAGCGCGGCAAGGGGGCTGATGTGGGGTGCGAGGAGGCTCGAGATGAGCGACGACGTCATGGTGCCGAGGCTCCAGAAGGCATGCGCCCGTGGGATGAACGAGCGGCCCAGCCCCTGCTCGGTGAGCACCGCCTGTGAGTTCACCGCCACGTTCGTCACCGAGTAGCTGAAGCCGGAGGCGAAGGAGACGAGGGCGAGCAGCTCGATACTCGGGGCGATGGCATTGGCGACACTCGCGACGACGACGAGGAGGATGCCGAGCTGGGCCACGGTCTGGGAGCCGAGCCGGTGCGTGAGCCGTCCGCCGAGCCAACTGCCGAGCATGGAGCCGGCGCCGCCGATGGCGATGGCCGTGCCATAGGCGGCATTGTCGGCACCGAGCTTGGCCTTGATCTCCGCCAGGCGCGGGGCGAGGGTGCCGATCGGCACGCCCATGGCGAAGAAGACCCAGCGGATGGATCGGGCGGCGGAGGGGAACGGCGCGACGTCGATGGGGGAAGCCGGCGGCGCGCTCACGGCTCGATCCTACGACCCATCACTGAATCGATTCAGACGCGACCGCCGAGCGCGAGGGGTGCAGACGCGGACGGTCGTCCGGGCGGCACCCCTCGGTGCGCTCGTCAGTGCTGTGCGAGGGTGACGGTGGTGGTGTGCGAGTAGAAGTCGAGCGCCGCCAGGCCCTGTTCGCGGGGGCCGTAGCTCGACATCTTCTCCCCACCGAAGGGGGCGTAGAAGTCGACGCCGGACGTCGAGGCGTTGATCTTCACGATGCCACTGTGCGCCTGTGAGGCAAGCGAGGTGAGCAGGTTGACGTCCCTGCCATGGATGCCGGTGACGAGGCCGTACTGCACCGAGTTGGCCATGGCGATGGCATCCTCGGGGGTGGCGGCGCGGTGCATCGTGACGATGGGGCCGAATACCTCGTTGCAGGAGAGCGGATGATCGGGCGCGAGCCCCGCCATCACGACGGGACGCACGAACAGCCCCTCCGCGGGGGCGTCGCCGGTGAGGAAGCGGCCGCCGGATGCGCGCGCCCCGTCCACGGCGGTGGTGAAGTCGCGCAGCGAGGCCTCGTTGATGAGCGGGCCGACGGTGACGGTGGGATCCATGGGGTCGCCGATGTGCAGCGCCTCGACGGCGTTGATGAACGGGGTCTCGAAGTCGCCGTCGCCGACGACGATGACCCGGGAGGTGGCGGTGCACTTCTGGCCGGCGAACCACATGGCGCCACCGGCGATGATCGCGGCCGTGCGCTCGTAATCGGCGTCCGGCAGCACGATGGCCGCGTTGAGGCCACCCATCTCGGCCTGCACCGGCACATTGCGATCCGCGGCGACGCGCACGATGCCGCGCCCCACGGCGGTGGAACCGGTGAAGGAGATGCAGTCGGCGCTGCCGGTGACGGCATTGCCGACCTCGCTGCCGCTGCCGACCACCACCGAGAAGAGCCCCTCCGGCAGGTGGGGTGCGATGACCTCCTGCAGCAGCAGGGCGCAGGCGATGGCCTCCTGCGAGGGCTTCATGACGACGGCGTTGCCCGCACACAGCGCAGGCACGGCCTTCCAGAGCGGGATGGCGACCGGGAAGTTCCATGGCGTCACGAGGCCCACGACGCCGTGCGGGCGCCGCTCCGACCACAGCATGACGCCATTCGAGGGCGGGAACATGTCACCCTTCGGGAGGTACGAGACCTGCGCGTAGTAGCGCAGGATCGAGATGCCGCGCTGCACCTCGCCGCGTGCCTCGGTGATGGGCTTGCCCACCTCGCGGGCCACGAGCATCGAGGCCTCCTCCGCGCGGGCTGCGAGTGCCTCGGCGGCGGCATGGAGCCCCGCGGCCCGGGCGGCTGCGCCAGCCGACCACCACTGCCGCTGCGCGATGCGGGCGCGCTGCACGATGTCGGCCACGTCGGCGGCCGTCATGCGCGGTGCCGCGACGACGATGTCGGAGGGGTCCTGGGGGGAGCGCGATTCGATGACGTCCATGGTTCTTCCTACAGTTCGAAGCCGGTCGGGAAGGGATCGGAGGGGTCGTAGCGGTACTCGGCGTGGCCGGTGACCCAGGCTCGCCCGCGGATCGTCGGGATGACGGCCGGCAGGCCACCCACGGTCGTCTCCTCGATGAGCCGGCCGACGAAGTGGGTCCCGATGAACGACTCGTTCACGAAGTCGCGGTGCAGCGGCAGCTCGCCACGGGCGTGCAACTGCGCCATGCGCGCGCTCGTGCCCGTGCCGCAGGGGGAGCGGTCGAACCAGCCGGGGTGGATGGCCATCGCGTGGCGGGAGTGGAAGGCGTCGGAGCCGGGCGCCTCGAGGTAGATGTGGTGCACGCCGCGGATCTCGGGATTCTCCGGGTGCACCGGCTCCTCGCTCGCGTTGATGGCGTCCATGGTGCGCAGGGCGGCATCGAGCATGGCCTGCTTGTTGGCCCGCGAGTGCTCGAGGCCGAAGCGGGCCGTGGGGATGATGGCGTAGAAGTTGCCGCCGAAGGCCATGTCGTAGGTGATGGGTCCGAAGCCCGGCACCTCGACGACGCGATCGAGGCCGAGCGAGAACGACGGCACGTTCGTGAGCGTCACATGCTCGGCCTTGCCGTCACGCACGGCGACCTCGGCGATGACGAGCCCAGCGGGGGTGTCGAGTCGCAGCGTGGTGATGGGCTCCTGCACCGGCACGAGGCCCTCCTCGACCATCACCGTCGCGGCGCCGATGGTGCCGTGCCCGCACATCGGCAGGCAGCCCGAGACCTCGATGTACACGATGCCCATGTCGGCATCCGGGCGTGTGGGCGGCTGCAGGATGGCCCCGCTCATGGCGCTGTGGCCGCGGGGCTCGTTCATGAGGAGCAGGCGGATGTCGTCCATGTGCTCCATGAAGTGCCGGCGCTTGTCGAACATGGTGGCGCCGGGGATGACGCCGACGCCGTCGGTGATGACCCGGGTGGGCATGCCCTCGGTGTGCGAGTCGACGGCGACGAAGCGCTGGGCCTCGGTCATCAGCGTGCTCCTGCCTCCATGGCGCGCTCGGTGGCCGACCGCACTGCTGCCTCCTGCGCGTCCGTGAGGGGCATGCGCGGTGGCCGGCACGGCCCACCGTAGCGTCCGACGAGGTCCATCGAGTGCTTGATGGCCTGCACGAACTCGGTCTTGGAGTCCCAGCGGAGCAAAGGGTGCAGCAAGCGGTAGAGCGGCAGTGCACGCTCGAGGTCGTGCGCGACGGCAGCCCGATAGAGGTCACCGCAGGTGACGGGCAGCGCGTTCGTGTACCCCGCGACCCAGCCGACGGCCCCTGCGATGGCGAGTTCGAGCAGCACGTCGTCCGCGCCGATCATGAGCTCGAGCCCCGGTGCGAGCTCTGCAATCTCCCACGCGCGGCGCACGTCACCGGTGAACTCCTTCACGGCGACGATGTGGCCGGCCTCGTGCAGGCGGGCGAGCAGGCTCGGGACGAGGTCGATCTTCGTGTCGATGGGGTTGTTGTAGGCGATGACGGGCAGCCCGACGGCGCTCACCTCGCGGTAGTGGTGCAGCACTGCGCGGTCGTCGCCGCGGTACGCGTTCGGTGGGAGCGTCATGACGCACTGGGCGCCAGCCGCTGCGGCCTGCTCGGCCCAGCGCACGGACTCCGCAGTGCTGTAGGCGCCGGTGCCGGCCATCACGGTGAAGCCGGCCGGTGCGGCCTCGACCGCGGTGCGTACGACGAGGGCGCGCTCCTCCGGCGTGAGTGATTGGTACTCGCCGAGGCTGCCGTTCACGGCGACGCCCTGCGTGCCAGCATCGGCGAGCCAGCGCACGTGCGTGGCGAGGGCGTCGACGTCCACGCGCAGGTCGGCGTCGAGGGGGAGTGCGGTGGCGGTGAGGATGCCGTGCCAGGGCTTGGATTCCATGCTGCCTCCTTGGGGGCCTGAGTAATATATTACTTAGGTCGTCGTCGGGGTAGGCTGCCGTCATGCGAGTGGTGGTCATCGGCGGCGGCGTCATCGGCATGGCGAGCGCGTACGAACTTGTGAAGCAGGGGCACGAGGTGACGGTCCTTGAGGCCGGCACTGTCGGTGGCGGTGCATCCCGCGGGACGGCCGGCTGGATCTGCCCCGCGGACTCCGGACCCGTCGCCGCGCCGGGCATGGTGCTGCAGGGCCTGCGCTGGATGCTCCACGCCGACTCGCCATTGCGCATCCGCCCGCGCGCGAGCCTGCCCTACCTCGGCTTCCTCCTCGGCATGGCCCAGCGCTGCAATGCGGACGACTTCCGCGCCGGCCTGCGTGCCAACATCGCGCTCTTCGGCGACTCGATGGAGACCTTCGACGCCTGGCAGCAGGAGGGCGTGGCCTTCGAGATGCAGGCCGACGGGCTGCTCATTGCCCTGCTCGGCCGTGACAACTACGAGCACCACCTCCACGACCTCGACATCGTGCGCGACGCCGGCCTGGACCCCGTCGCCCTCGAGGGCGACGCGGTGCGCGAGCATGAGCCCGCACTCAGCGACCGCGTGCATGGCGGCATCTTCTTCCCCCACGAGCGCCACATCCGTTCCGAGACGCTGGCACCCGGGCTCGCGGCGGCGGCGCGCGCCCGCGGTGTCGAGGTGCGTGAGCGCACGGCCCTCGAGGGCGTGGTGCGTGACGGCCGTCGGGTCACCGCGCTGCGCACGTCGGACGGCCGCATCCCCGCGGACGCCGTGGTGCTCGCAGCTGGAGTGTGGACAGAGCGGCTCGCGCGCCTCTTCGGTGTGCGCCTGCCGATCGAGCCGGGCAAGGGGTACAGCGTCGAGTACGCGCAGGCGCCGGTGCGCCTTCGCTCCGCCACCTCATTCACCGAGCGCAAGGTGGTCGGCACGCCCCTCGGCAATGCCCTGCGTCTGGCGGGCACGATGGAGTTCGCGGGCTACGACCCCACGGTCGATCCGGTGCGCGCCGCGGCGATCCTCCGCGGCCCCGCGGAGTTCCTGCGCGACTGGACGGCTCCGGAACCCGACGCGCCGGCCTGGGCCGGCTTCCGCCCCATGACACCCGACTCGCTGTCGATCATCGGCCGTCTGGGGGCACACGACAACGCCTATGTGGCCTCGGGGCACGGCATGTTCGGCATCACGATGGCCCCCGCCACCGCGCGGGCCGTCGTCACCATGGTCGAGACCGGGCGGGTGCCGGCGCACCTGGCCCCCTTCGCGCCCGATCGCTTCGGGGCACGTGACACCGTGGCCCGTCTGCGACGGCTCAGGGCTCGCTGATCCCCGCCCACACGCCACGCGTGTGGCGGATGTGACGGTCCATGAGGCTGCGCAACCGCGCCGCGTCCCCGGCCTCGATGGCATCGAGGATGGCCACGTGCTCGCGTGCCGACGCCACGAGGTCGCCATGCTCCGAGAGCGTGCCGAGCGCGGTGAGGCGGGCCCGTGCGCGCAGGTCGTCGACGAGTTCGGTGAGGCGCGGGTTGTCGGCGAGGGCGATGAGCGCGGCGTGGAAGCGGCGGTCGGCCTCGATGTACTCCACGAGTGCACCGGCACGCGCGTGGCGGGTGATGGCCCGCGCGAGTGTTCGCAGCGAACGCAGGGCAGCAGGTGTCACCTGCGTCGCCGCCTCGAGTGTGGCCGGCACCTCGAGCAGGAGGCGCACGCGCAGGATGTCGTCGAGTTCCTTCGGACTCAGTTCCACCACGCGGAAGCCGCGATTGCGCACCGGCGTCATGAGGCCCTGCTGCACCAATGCGAGCATGGCCTCGCGGACCGGCATGACCGACACCCCGAACTCCTCCGCGAGCGACGGCACCGAGTAGGTGATGCCGGGGACGAGCTGGCCGGACACGAGTGCGGCGCGCAGCACCCGTGCGATCTGCTCGCTCAGGTTCTCGCCTGCGGCCCACTCCATGCGCACATGCTAGGCAGCGGGCAGGGCGCGGCCGACCCAATGCTTGGCCCGATCCACGAGCGCGATGTAGGTGATGACGAGCAGCACGAGCACGGCGTAGAAGCCGACGCCGGGGCGGGTGAAGCCGAGTGGGGCGGCAAGTGGCGTGAGTGGGAGCAGCGCCCCCACGGCGACGACGATGAGCACCGCAGCGAGGAGGGCGCCCCCGGGGCGGCTGCGCCAGCAGGGTGTGGCGATGGTGCGGATGCTCAGCACTACGAGCGTCTGCGTGGCGAGCGATTCCACGAACCAGCCGGTGCGGAAGAGGGTGGCGTCCGCATGCAGCAGTTGGAGCATCACCGCGAAGGTCATGAAGTCGAAGAGCGAGCTCATGGGCCCGAGGATGAGCATGGTGCGACGGATGCGCCCGATGTCCCATTGGGCGGGACGCGCGATGAGGTCGTCGTCGACGCGATCCGTGGGGATGGCGAGTTGGCTGCTGTCATACAGCAGGTTGTTCAGCAGGATCTGCGACGGCAGCATCGGGAGGAACGACAGGAAGGCTGACGCCGCTGCCGCGCTGAACATGTTGCCGAAGTTGCTCGAGGTGCCCATGAGCACGTACTTCGTCGTGTTGGCGAAGATGCGTCGCCCTTCGAGCACGCCATCGGCGAGGACACCGAGGTCCTTCTCGAGCAGGATCACGTCGGCGGCGTCACGGGCCACGTCCACTGCGGTGTCGACCGAGATGCCGACGTCCGCCTCGTGGATGGCGAGGGCGTCATTCACCCCATCACCGAGGAAGGCCACGTCATGGCCTGCCGTTCGGTGCAGGCGCACGATGCGGGCCTTCTGCTCTGGCGAGACGCGGGCGAACACCGTCGTCGTCGGGATCGCCGACGTCAATGCCGCGTCGGACATGGCGGCGACCTGGTCGCCGGTGATCGTGGCGCCCGGCGGCATGGCGAGCTCCTGGCACACGGTCTGCGCCACCACGGCAGCGTCGCCGGTGATGATGCACACACGTACTCCGAGCTGCGCGAGACGCTGGATCGAGGCGGCGGCACCCGCCTTCGGCGGGTCGCGGAACACGAGCAGTCCCACCGCGCGGGTGGTGCCGAGCGGGGTGGCGTCCACCATGGGCCCGGCGATCGGGGTGGTGGTGACGGCGATGACGCGATTGCCCGATGCCATCGCGCCCGCACACGCGGCCTCGAGTGGCCCTCCCTCGACGAGCAGCGCCTCGGGCGCCCCCTTCTCGATGCGGATCCACCCACCTGCGCCATCCGCGACGACGACCGCGGTGGTGCGGTGCTCATGGCTGAAGGGCCGCCGCGCGACGATGTCGGGATCGGGCGTCCCCGTCCCCGCTGCGCGCAGCAGTGCGACGTCGAGGGGGTTGCCGACGAGGCTGCCATCGGCGAGGCGGGTGACCTCGGTGCAGGCGGCAGCGATGGCAAGGGCGCTGCCCGGTGCGGCATCGGGGGCGTCAATCACCTGATCGAGCGTCACCGCACCCTCTGTGAGCGTCCCCGTCTTGTCGGTGAAGAGGGTCTGGATGTCGCCCAGATCCTCGATGCTCACGAGTCGCTTCACGAGCACCCGTTGTCGTGCAAGGCGATGCGCCCCACGGGTCATGCTCGTCGACACGACGGCGGGCAGCAGCTGTGGCGAGATGCCCACCGCGATGGCGAGGGAGAAGAGCACCGCGTCGATGAGGGGACGGCCGAGAACGAGGTTGATGGCGAGGATGGACGCCGTGAGCACGCCCGCCACGCGCACGAGCAGCATAGCGAAGGCGTCGAGGCCGCGCTGGAAGGCGGTCGGCGGTTCCGTGATGTCGAGGCCGCTCGCGATGCGCCCGAACTCGGTGTCGGCCCCGGTGCGCGTCACCAGCGCCGTACCGGAGCCGCGCCGCACGATGCTGCCCATGCGCAGCACGCGATCCGCCGTGAGGTCCTTGGCGACGGGCAAGGACTCGCCAGTGAGCGGTGACTCGTCGCACTCGAGGTCCGTGCCCTCGAGCAGCTCGGCGTCCGCCGGCACGATGTCGCCGAGTCGCAGGTCAATGACGTCGTCAGGGACGAGCGTGGTGACGGGCAGTCGCAGGGGGACCCCGTCGCGCCACACCGTGCAGTCATGCGCGAGTCGGGCCCGCAGGTCGTCGGCGGCCCGGGCGGCCCGGAACTCGTTGGTGAAGCCCATGCCGATGGAGGCCACGAGGATGACCCCGATGATGACGGCATCGTTGTGCTGGCCGACAAGGTGCGACACGAGTGCCGTGCCGGCGAGTAGGGCAAGCAGCGGGGAGCGCAACTGCCGTCCGAGGATGTGCAGCACGCGCGTGCGCGCGGGACGGACGCTGTTGGGTCCGAGGCGTCGCGTGCGCTCCGCGGCCTCCTCGCTCGTGAGGCCGGGTGGATGCGGGGCGCCCATCACATTGCGAGCGTAGGCATGCGAACGGGCCCCGCGAAGGTGTCGCAGGGCCCGTCCGTTTGGCGCGTCAGATGCCGGGATGCCCCGAGGCGGGGTCGTAGGCGTGGCAGGCCACCCGTGTTGGCGTGCCGTTGGCGGCGGTGGTGACCGTCGTCATCGCCGGACGACGCTCGCGGCACACGGGCTGGACGAGCGGGCAGCGTCCGGCGAAGGGGCAGCCGTCATGTCCGTCGTGCAGGATGGCCGAGGAACTCGCGGACACCGTCTGCATGCGCTCCGCGCGACGTGCCCGCTGCTCGCGCACGTTGGGCACCGGCGCTGCGGCGATGAGGGCACGGGTGTAGGGGTGTGCGGGGCGGTTGTACACCTCGTCCGCATCGCCCTCCTCCATGATGCGGCCCCGGTACAGCACCACGATGCGCTGCGAGAGGTGCTTCACCACCGCGAGGTCGTGGGCGATGAAGAGGTAGGCGAGGTTGGAGGAGCCGCGCAGGTCCGACAGCAGGTTCAGCACCTGCGCCTGCGTCGACAGGTCGAGGGCGGACACCGGTTCGTCGCAGATGACGAGCTTCGGGGAGAGCGCCAGGGCGCGGGCGATTGCGATGCGCTGGCGCTGCCCACCGGAGAAGCGCGACGGGAACCGGTCGATCGCGTCATCCGGCAGGCCCACGCGACCGAGGAGCTCCTTGATGCGTGTGCGCGCGGTCTCAACCGGCATCTTCTGCCGGGCCATGAGCGGCTCCGACAGGATCTGACCCACCGTGAGGGAGGGGTTCAGCGACGAGTAGGGATCCTGGAAGACCACCTGCAGGTCGTCCGCGATGTCCTTGCGATCCTTCGCGTGCAGGTGCGACAGGTCCTTGCCGTCGAAGGTGATGCGGCCCTCCGACGCGGGATTGAGCCCGAGGATGGCGCGGCCGATGGTGGACTTGCCGGAACCGGACTCGCCCACGAGCCCGAGCGTCTCGCCCGGCATGATCGTGAGGTCGACGTGGTCGACCGCGTGGAACGGCTTGCGACGGGTGCCGAAGTCGACGACGAGGTCCTCGATCGTGAGCAGCGGGGTGGTCACAGTTCGACCCCTTCCAGGATCTTGAGGCAGCGAACCTCGCGGTCGGGCGTGATCGTGAGCGGGACGCGTGCCGCGCGGCAACGCTCCTCGGCCTGGAAGCAGCGGTCGGCGAAGCGGCAGCCCGCCGGCCAACCGGCCGGGAGTGGCACGGTGCCGGGGATCGTCGGCAGGTGGTCGTCGCCACCGCCGGCGTTCACGTGCTCCACATGTGGCGAGGACTCGAGCAGTCCCTTCGTGTACGGGTGCGTGGGCTGGGTGAACAGATCCTCCACGTCCCCCTGCTCCACCACCTGGCCGGCGTACATGACGACGGCGCGATCGCAGATGTCGGCGACGACACCGAGGTCGTGCGTCACGAGGATGAGGGCCATGCCGTTGCGCTGCTGGAGGTCGCGCAGCAGGTCGAGGATCTCGGCCTGCACGGTGACGTCCAGCGCCGTCGTCGGCTCGTCGGCGACGAGCAGGTCGGGCTCACCGGTGAGGGCGATCGCGATGGCGACGCGCTGGGCCATGCCGCCCGACAGCTGGTGGGGGAAGCGCGCGCCGACCGCAGCGGGATCCGCGATGCCGACGGCCGTGAGCAGCTCGAAGGCGCGGGCGCGGGCCGCGGCCTTGTCCATGCCATGGTGGATGCGCAGGGGCTCCACCAGCTGCGAGAGCACGCTGTAGGAGGGATCGAGCGCCACCATCGGTTCCTGCGAGATGTAGCCGATGCGGGAGCCGCGCATGGGGGCCCATGCGTCGGTGGTCTCCGGTGTCATGGTGACGCCATCGAAGGTGACACTGCCACCGACCTGGGCGACGTTGGCGGGCAGCAGGCCCAGCATGGCGAGGGCCGTGAGGGTCTTGCCGCACCCGGACTCACCGACGAGACCGATGGTCTCACCGCGACGCAGGCTGAAGGACACTCCATCGACGAGGGTGAGCACTGAGCGGTCCGGCTGGATGGCACCGACCTTGAGGTTGTTGACCGTGAGCAGGTTCGCGGGATCGACGGTGCGCACCGGCTCGGGCGCCTCCTCCGTCCGCGGTGCCTTCGTGCGTGCCGTCACGAGGTTGCCGAGGCCCGCCAGTGGCGTGGACTCCTGGATGGAGTCGGCGATGAAGTTGGCCGACAGCACGGTGAGGATGAGCACGCCACCCGTGGGCACCATGAGCCAGGGCTGGTTCTCCAGCTGCGATTGCGCGAGCGTGATGAGACCGCCCCAGGTGGGCACCGGGGGTGGCGGCGCGATGCCGAGGAAGGCGAGGCCGGACTCCAACAGCAGGGTGGCGCCGAAGGCGCTCGAGAACTGGATGAAGAGCGGTGACATGACGTTCGGCATGATGTGGCGGAAGATGATCGTCATACGGCTGATGCCGCTCACGAAGGCGGCGTCGACGTAGAGCTCGCCGCGAGCCGCGAGGGCGGCGGCGCGCACCTGGCGCATGAAGCCCGCCGAGAACAGCACACCGAGCGCCAGCATGGCGATCGTGAGGTTGTTGCCCGACATTGCGCCGATGGCGATGAGGAGCACCATGCCCGGCATCGCGAACAGGATGTCGCCCACGCGGGTGACGACCTGGTCCACCGCGCCGCCGTAGAAGCCGGCGACGAGGCCCGCGGGCAGGCCGATGAGCGTCGCGAGACCGACCACGATGAAGCCGTGGATGAACACGTCCTTGCCGGCCCACATGATGAGCGACAGGATGTCGTGGCCGATGAGATCGGTGCCGAGCCAGTGCTTGGCGCTCGGCCCCTGCAGCATGTCGATGGGGTTGATGGCGTCATACGAGTACGGCGCCAACTTCGAGGCGAACACGCTGCCGATGAAGACGATGCCGATCCAGGTCAGGCCGAGTACGGCCGACGGCTTGCGCAGCACGGCGCGCAGCGGGTTGTTGCGGGAGAGGGCCATGTCAGCTCGTCCTCACCTTCGGATTGAGCCACGCGTAGAAGATGTCGATGGCCAGGTTCACGATGACCACCATGATCGCGGCGAAGATGACCACGCCCTGCACAATCGGCAGGTCCTTGGCCTGGATGGCGTTCTGCACGAGCGTGCCGAGGCCGGGGAGCGCGAACACCTGCTCGACGATGATGGAGCCACCGAGCAGGCCGATGAACTGGAAGCCGAGCACCGTGAGCACCGGCGCTGCGGCGTTGCGGAGTGCGTGCTTGAACAGCACGGAGCGTCGGCCGATACCGACGGCGAGGAGCGTGCGCACGTAGTCGCGGCTCAGGGTCGTGAGCAGTGCTGCGCGGGCCTGGCGTGCGACGGTTGCCGCACCGGCGAGGGCGACGGCGGCCACGGGCAGGATCCACGACTTCACCCAGCCGATGGGGGAGTCGCCGAAGGAGACCCAACTCACCGCCGGCAGCCAACGCAGCTTCAGTGAGAAGACGAGGATGAGGAGGACCGCCAGCCAGAAGTTCGGGATGGCGTTCGAGATGCCCGCGAAGATGCGGACGATGCGGTCGGCGATGCCGCCGCGCACGACGGCCAGTGTGCCGAGCGTGACGCCGATGATGAAGGCGAGGAGCGTTGCCATCACCGCGATCGTCGTGGTGATCGGGAGGGCCGGTGCGATGGCCTGCCATGTCGTCTGGCGCGTGATGATGGAGGAGCCGAGGTCGCCGCGCAGGAGATGCCCGAGCCAGGTGAGGTACTGCACGAGCAGCGGCTGGTCGAGGCCCAGCTGGTGGCGGAGGCGCGCGATGTCCGCTGCCGTGGCTGACTGGCCGAGGATCGTGGTGGCCGCGTCACCTGGGATGAAGGAGACGAGGAAGAAGCTGAGGGTGGCCACGACCCACAGCAGCGGGATCGCGAAGGCAAGCCGCCGCAGGATCACGTTGAGCACGGTGAACTCCAGAGTTCGAAGAGATGGCATCGGGGGCGCCGCGGAGGCCGCAGCGCCCCCGATGCCTGTGCAGTGGTGCAGTGTCCCGAGGGACTACTTCGCGAGGAATCCCTGCAGGTTCGGCATCACGTTGCCGACCGTGAACTCCAGGCCCTTGAGCTTCTTGGTGTTGTAGGCCCAGTAGTAGGTGGGGCGATCGAGGACGATCTCGAGCGCGTTCTGCACCGCGTACTTGCCGATGGCCTGGCCGAGCTGCTTCGCCTGCGCCGGCTTGGTGGCAGCGAGGTAGCTGTTGAGCATCGACATGATCTTCGGGTCGCTCTCACCGAGGGGGTTGAGGCGCACCTTGCCGGGGCCGAAGAGGTCGTTCACAACGCTCGGCACCGAGGCGGCGCCGTATGGGAACACGAAGCCTGCGTACTTCGGGTCACCGATGGCAGTGAAGAACTGCGAGAGGTTCACGTTCGTGATGTTGAGCGTGACACCGATGGCCTTGAAGTCCTGCTGCACGATCTGCATGATCGCGCTCCAGGTCGGGTCTGCCGCGCTGGCAACATCCATGGTGAAGCCCTGCGGGTAGCCGGCGGCGGCGAGCAGCTGCTTGGCCTTGGTCGGGTCGTACTTGTAGTAGTTGTCCCACGCCGGGTTGAAGGCATCGACGCCCTTGGGGAAGGACTGCGACGTCGGGTCGCCGAAGGCGCCGAACTGGTTGCGGTTGATGGCGTAGTTCAGGGCCTGACGGACGCGCACATCGGCGAGCGGCTTGTTGTTGACGCCATTGCGATCGCTGAGGGCGATGCGGAACACGTCGACGTTCCACGGCTTGAGCGCGAAGCCGGCGTTGGAGACGGCAGCCACGTCGAAGTTGCTCAGCAGGGCGACATCAACATTGCCGGCGCGCAGGGCGTTGCCGCGGGCTGTGGCCGAGGTGAGCACCATGAAGTTCACCTGGTCCCACGGGTAGGCCTTCGTGAGCGCGGCACCCTTGAGCCAGTAGTTGGGGTTGCGCACGAAGCTGTACTGCGAGCCGCGCACCGACTTGGCCCAGTCGAGCTTGTATGGGCCGGTGCCGTCGGTGGCGGTGTTGAGCGCCGTGAGGTTGCCGGTCTTGTCGGCGGTGGCGATCGCCTTCGGCGAGACCATGTAGCCCATGTTGAGCGACAGCCAGAGCAGCAGCTGGTTGTCGGGGCGGGCGAGGTTGATCTGCACCGTGGTGGGGTTCACGACCTTGACGCTGGCGACGTTGTTGAGCGAGCCCGTGCGCGGACCGGCGTAATGGTTGACCAGCACGCGATCGAGATTGGCCTTCACGACAGACGCGTTGAAGGGGGTGCCATCCGTGAACTTCACACCGGTGCGGAGCGTGAGGACGAGCGTCTTGTTGCCCTTCCACACCCACTTGGTGGCGAGATCCGGGTCGTAGCCGGAGTAGTTCGGGCGCACCTTGATGAGCGAGTCATAGGCGGCGGCCATGATCGGGCGGAAGTGCCCGTCGGACATGGCATAGGGGTCGAACGGCATCGAGACGTCAACCGCCGATGCGATGTTCAGGACCTTCGGCGCTGCGGCGCCTGCCGAGGGGGCGGTTGCGAGACCCGTGAGGGCCACCGCGCCCACCGCCACAGCGGCTGCGAACCTTGTGCGAAGCACTTCTCCTCCAGTGTGTTGCGCGGCGCCGGCCGGGATCGTTCGGGCCACGTGCGTTGTTGGCGAAAGTGTCGAATCCTCGAACGAGTGCAACAACGCGTTGTCATGACTTGCCACTGTACGGGGATGCGCTGAATTCCCAACAGGTTTTCGTGTTGCGGAATCGTTATGCGCACGACACCGCGCAACAAACGTCACCGCACAGGGTACAAGGTCACAAGGTCCGCTGCCGGCGCTGCGAGCAGTGCGCCAGCGGCAGGCAGATCCTGAGCAATGCCAAGGGAAATCGCTGCGATCATCGCAGCACCGCGTGCGGTGCCCTGCACGTCGCGCTGGAACTGCACTGGCTGACCGAGGCGCTGTACGACAAGCGATTGCCACAGGTTGCCGCGGAACGCGCCACCTGTGGCGTAGAACGTGGGATCGCTCACGTCGGACGCGATGTCGCGCGCCATCTCCACGAGCGCATCGACGACACCTTCGAGCGTGGCCCGCAGCAGGTGTGCCGACGTGTGCTCAGGGCGCAGGTGCTCGATGCGCGCATCGAGGCCGAGTTCCCAGCGTGGGGTCCGCTCCGGGAGCAGGAAGGGGCGGAAGGTGACCCCACCGCTGCCGTCGGGGACGGTGGCGATGCGATCGAGGACGGCAAGGTCGTCCACCGCACCGTCGGGTCCACAGAGGTCGGGCGCGAAGGTGCGGGCAGCCCAGCGCAGCGCGCTCGACCCGTTGGACTGGGCGCGTCCGACGACCCAGGTGTCGTGGCCCAATGCGTAGCAGAAGCGCGAGCGAGCATCACCGATGCCCGGCGTGTGCGTGACGCGTCGTACGGCGGCGCTTGTGCCGAGCGAGATGCCGATGCGGTTCGGCAGGAAGGCGCCGGAGCCGAGGTTGGCGAGTGGGCCGTCCCCGCCGCCCAGCACCACGGGCAGTCCAGCGGGGAGCCCCACCGTCGCCGCGACGGATGCCGTGAGGGGAAGGGCGTCCTCGCAGGCGTGGATGGGTGCCAGCTGCGTGGCCGAGATGCCGGCGACCTCGAGGGCCAGCGCAGACCAGACACCGGTGCGCGTCGCCATGAGCCCGCTCGCGGACGCGCTCGACACCTCCGTCGCGACTGTGCCCGTCAGGCGCCAGACGATGAACTCCTTGATGCCCCACCACCAGCGGGGCGTGAACTCCGGC
>JAKALQ010000001.1 GCA_021824095.1 Actinomycetes bacterium | reverse complement strand
CCCGCTTCGAGGGCTCGGATCGCCAATGTCGGGGTGCGCTCATGCGCGTGCTGCGCGCGGCGCACGGCCCCGTGCCGGCATCGGCGCTGGAGGCGGCGTGGGGTGACGCACTGCAGCGTGCGCGCTGCCTCGATGCGCTGGTGGCCGACGGGCTCGTGGTGCCGCTGGCCCGCCGTCGCTTCGCGCTGCCTGCCTAGACGAAGCGCTCGAGCATGGTGGTCTCGGCGATGCGCGCGAGGCCACCACGGATGGAGCGGGCACGGGCGTCACCGACACCCTCGACCGCGAGCAGTTCGTCGATGCCCGCCGACAGCAGCGGCTGCAGGCGATGGAAGTGCGCGATGAGGCGATCGACGATGGTGTCCGACAGGCGCGGGATGCGCGCCAGCATGCGGTAGCCGCGGGGGGCGGCCGCCACGTCGAGGGCGTTGCCGAGCCCGAGCGCCCCTGCCACCTCACCGAGGTCGAGCAGCTGCGTGTCACCGAGGGCGTCGAGGGCGGCCGCGGCGATGGCCCAGGCCTTCGGCTTCGGCGTCTTGGCGCTGCTCGGCACGTAGTCACGGATGAGCAGGTCGCGGTCGGCCTCGATGCCCGCCACCAGCTCGTCGAGTTGCAGCTTCAGCAGACGACCGTCGGTGCCGAGCTCGACGACGTACCCGTTGACCTCGCGCACGATGCGGCGCACCATCTCGAGGCGCTGCATCACGAGGGCGGTGTCGCGCACCGTCACCTGGTCCTCGATCTCGAGGGCGAAGAGCGCGGCGGCGACGGCGTCGAAGCGCGTCTTGTAGCGCTCGAGCGTGGAGATGGCCTGGTCGGCGCGAGCCAGGATGGCGGCCCGATCCTCGAGCACATAGCGGCGCCCGGCGACGTAGAGGGCGATCGTCGACATGGACTTCGACACCGAGATCACCGGGAATCCGGTCTGCTTCGCGATGCGGTCGGCCGTGCGGTGACGGGTGCCCGTCTCGCCGGTGGGGATCGACGGATCCGGCAGCAGCTGTGCCGCGGCGCGGAGGATGCGGGTGACGCTGGCGTCGACGATGATGGCGCCGTCCATCTTCGCGAGCTCGCGCAGTCGTGTGGCGGTGAGCTCGACATCGAGGTTGAAGCCGCCGCCCGACGCCTGCTCCACGACCTTGTCTTGGCCGAGCACGATGAGGGCACCCGTGCGCCCCAGGACGATGCGCTCCAGGCCATCGCGCAGCACGGTGCCGGGGGCAACCATGGCCAGTGCCTGCCGCAGCACCTGGTCCGGGTCGACCGCCGGGTGCTTCTCTGCCATCGAGTGCCTCCTGAGTCCTGTCACGCAGCGTATTCCCTGCGAGGTGAACCTCGGGCGCGACCCGTCGATTCCCGGTGGCGCCGACTCAGGCGATGAGCATGCGCAGCGCGGCGCGGATGTCGGGCACCTCGATGCAGGTCATGCCCCGTGGTGGCGTGCCCGCATCGGGCGGGACGATGGCATGCGTGATGCCGAGCCGGGCGGCCTCCGAGAGCCGGCGTGCGAGGTTGGGCACGCGACGCACGTCGCCCGAGAGGCCCACCTCGCCGATGGCGATGTGCCCCGCCGGGAGGGCGCGGTTGGCCGCCGCCCCGGCGATGGCGAGGGCGATGGCGAGGTCGGCCGCGGGTTCGGTGATGCGCACACCGCCGACGGTGGCGGCATGCACGTCGCGTGCGGCGAGGGGCACACCGCCCCGGCGTTCAAGCACCGCGAGCACCATGGCGACGCGGGCGTTGTCGAGGCCGGAGGTGGCACGCCGTGGCGTGGGCACCTGGGTGGACGCGACGAGCGCCTGTACCTCGGCCAGCAGCGGGCGGGTGCCCTCCATCGTCATGGTGAGGCAGGTGCCGTCGACCGGTTCGCCGCGCCCCGAGACGAAGAGGCCCGACGGGTCGTCGATGCCGATGATGCCGGTGTCGGTGAGGTCGAAGCAGCCCACCTCGTCGGCCGCGCCATAGCGGTTCTTCGCCGCCCGCAGCAGGCGCAGGCGCGTGTGGCGGTCGCCCTCGAGCTGCAGCACCACGTCGACGAGGTGCTCGAGCACGCGGGGCCCGGCGATGGAGCCGTCCTTCGTCACATGGCCCACGAGCACGGTGGCCATGCCGCGGGCCTTGGCAACGCGGATGATGGACGCCGCCACCTCGCGGATCTGCGTGACGGACCCAGGTTGCGCATCGAGCTCCCCGGAGGCCACCGTCTGCACGGAGTCGAGGATGAGCACCCCCGGCTGTGTCTGCTCGATGTGCCCGAGGATGGTGCCGAGGTCGGTCTCGGCCACGAGCAGCAGCTCGTCGACGATGGCGCCGACGCGTCGCGCCCGCAGGTGCACCTGCGCCGCAGACTCCTCCGCCGTGACGTACAGCGCGCGGCCGTGCGTGGCCGCCGCCTTCGCGGCCACCTCGACGAGCAGTGTGGACTTGCCGATGCCCGGCTCGCCCGCGAGCAGCACGACGGCGCCGGGCACGATGCCGCCGCCGAGGACGCGGTCGAGCTCGCCGATGCCGGTGCTGCGGGCACGCGCGGTGTCGACGTCGATGGCGCCGATGGGGACGGCCGGGGTGCCGATGGGTGCCACCGCCACGGTGCGGGGCTTGACCGCCCCGACCTCCTCGACGGTGCCCCACGCCTGGCACTCGCCACAACGGCCCACCCACTTGGTGGTCTGCCAGCCGCACTCGGCGCAGCGGAAGGTGCTCGTCGTTCGTGCCATGGCGGCACGCTAGCGCGGGCCCCCGACAGTGCCGTCGATCGGAGCCGGGCGCCCGAAGTGCCAACCCTGGCCCAGCCGCCAGCCCTGTGCCTGCAGGATGCTCGCCTGCTCCTCCGTTTCGACCCCCTCGGCGATGGTGTCGAGACCGAGGCCCGTCGCCAGGCCCGCCAGTCCCTGCGTGAGCGAGGCCTGACGGCCGGACGGATCGGTGACGAGCGCCGTGAACGAGCGGTCGAGCTTCACGCCGGCGATCGGCAGGTCGCGCAGGTGGCTGATGGACGAGTATCCGGTGCCGAAGTCGTCGACCCACCAGGCGATGCCGCTGCGCGCAAGCGAGCGCATCTGGTGCAGCGTGCGGTCGTTGGCGTCGAACAGCTCGGTCTCGGTGACCTCGAGGTGCAGGCGGTGCGGATCGACGCCCGCGGCCGTCAACTCCGAGCGCACGAAGGCGTCGACCTCGACAACGCGCATCGTGGCGGCCGACAGGTTCACGGCGATGTGGAGCGACGGGTCGATGCGGCGCAGCACTGCGAGCGACTGCTGCAGCACCTTGCGGTCGAGTTCGACGACGAGGCTGCTGCGCTCCGCGATGCGCAGGAACTCATCGGGTGTGGTCACCGTGCCGTCGGGGGCGATCCAGCGCGCCAGGGCCTCGTAGCCGACGAGCTGCCCGGTGGCGAGGTCGTGGACGGGCATGAACCAGGGCTGCACGGCACCACGGCGCAGGGCGTCGCGCAGCGCAGACTGCACCTCGAGCACGCGACGGCTGCTGGCGGCCACGTTCTCGTCGAGGAAGCCCCAACGATCCCTGCCCTGGCGCGAGGCATTGCGCATGGCGGCAGTGGCGTCGCGCAGCAGGGCGGATGCGTCGGAGCCGTCGCGCATGGCGATGCCGACGGACACCGTGACCTCGAGGCGGGCGTCATCCCACTGCACGGGGCCGCGGGCGGCACCGAGGATGCGCTCGGCTGCCTCAGCGGCATCCGCGGGTGTGACGACGTCGCGCAGCAGCACGACGAACTCGTCGCCCGCGATGCGCCCGACGCGATCATGCGCCCCTGCCGCCTGCACGAGCCGGGTGGCCACCTCGCGCAGCACCTCGTCGCCGGCAGCGTACGTGTAGGCCTGGTTGATGGCGGTCATGCCGTCGACGCCGACGCACAGCAGCGCCCAGTCGCCCACGCGGCGGCTTTCGAGGATCTCCTGGATGCGTGCGAGGGTGAGGTGCTGCTTGGCCAGGCCGGTGAGCGAGTCGAAGTCGAGCTCGTGCTCGAGCGCGGCCTCCGCCGCCACCTGCTGCTCAATGTCACGGGCCGAGGCGACGCGGCCGATGAAGTGGCCCCCGGCATCCGCGAGGCGCCGCAGCGTCACCTCCATCCAGCGTCCGGCGCCATCACGCGTGCGGACACGGGCCCGCACGGTGCGGTCCTCCTCGAGTCGACTCTCACGGGAACTGGGGCCCTGCAGCGTGCCCGGCACGAAGAGGTCGCGCACCGAGCGTCCGATGAGGTCCTCGCTGGTGAAGCCGAGCACCGTCGACACCGAGGGCGACACCCAGGCGATGGTGTCGTCCGTGTGCAACTCGGCCACGAGGTCCATGGCGTTCTCGGCGAGCATGCGGAAGCGGGCCTCCGACAGGGCGAGCGCCTCCGCCGCACGCAGGCGCTCAAGGGCCTGCCCGAGGTCGGCGGCGAGGCTCTCGAGCAGCTCCTGGGCACGGTCGTCGAAGCTCCCGACCTCTGCCGCGTACACCATGAGGGCCCCATGGATGCGCCCCTCGACGTGCACCGGCAGGCTGATGGAGCAGTGGATGCCCACGTGCTCGGCCTGGGCCCGCCAGGGGGCGAAGTGTGGGTCGGCTGCCATGTCGTTGCGCACCTGGGTCTCGCCGGTGCGGAGGGCGAGGCCGGTGGGGCCACGCCCGAGGTCGTTATCGCCCCAGGAGACATGGAGAGTGTCGAGGTAGCCGTGGTGCTCACCCGCACGCGCGGCGATGGTGACCGTCTGCTCGGCATCATCCTGCGGCGTGCCGTACCAGGCGAAGGCGTAGTGGCCGACATGGATGACGACGTCGCACATGCGGGTGATGAGGTCCTGCTCCGACGTCGTGCGCATCATCGCCCGGTTGCCCTCGACGAGCGTGGTGAACGCCCGCATCATGGCCACCTGCTCTGCCACGTCGCGCCACACGATGAAGGCGCCGTTCACCTCGCCGGTGGCCTCGAAGAGCGGTCGCGCATGCACCGCGAAGGTCTGGTACGCGCCACTGGCCCGGCGCACGCGCATGGCGGTGACATCGATGGGGCTGCCGGCCATGAGGATGGCGCGCTTGTCGCGGATCAGGTCGCGGTCGTCAGGGTGGACGAACTCGAGCAGGTCGGCGCCGACGAGGTCGCCCGCGCTCACCCCGAGCACGCCCTCCACATTGCGGGCGATCCAGATGACGTGCCCGGCCCGATCGATCTGGAAGAGGACGTCGGACGCATTGTCGGCGAAGAGCTCCTGCCAGTCGGTGTCCTCGACCCCGGCCCGAAGCGCGCGCTCATACGACCCCGGCACGCGCGCCCTCCCCTGCGACATCCCCCGTCGTGCCTGCATCGTCGCAGGCTCGATGGGTCGATGCAACGGGAGGGGTTCGGCCAACACGGCGTCAGGGGCGTGTGAATCCGCTGGGAGTCGGCCGTTCCACCCGGGTTCGGTGCATCCCTGCCGGTAGCGTTGCTCCCGTGACGACGGCCGTGCCCACGAGTGGCGGTGCCGGCGAGGAGGCGTCCGTGTTGTCGCGCCGGGCCCTCGCCCGGGACGACGTGTCCTCCGTCATCGACCTCGTCGTGCTCACCGCCCTCGATCCCGCCATCGCCGCCGTCGCCATCCGTGACACGCTCGTCGTGCTCTCGTCCCTCGACGCCCCGCAGGCCTCGCGCCGCACCGTGTTGTCGCACGCGCGCGCCGAGGTATGGCGGCAGCTGCGGGCACGTGGGGTGCACGCCGACACGGCGCCGGAGGTGCGCGTCGACGGTGAGCCGCTTGCCGCACTCACGCCGTCCGAGCGCACCGCGCTCTACCTGTTCGCGCGCCTGGGGCTGGATGCGTCCGAGGTGGGTGCGGTCATGGACCTGCGCCCGCGCGCGGCTCGGCATCTGCGTCGTCGGGCGCATGTGGCCTTCGTGCGGGCCGTCACCGCGCTCGCGCTCGCCGTCGATCTCACGCCATGCCCGGTGCGCGATGCCATCGCCGCCCGCGGCGCCGGCATGCTGTCGCGCCGCGACGTCGACGCCCTCACCATGCACGCGGCCGAGTGCCGCATCTGCATCGATTGGCTGCGTCGCGCGGACGGCAATGCGATCACCGGCTACACGGCCCTGCCACTGCCCGACGCGTCCGCCATCACGCTCGTCGTCGCCGACTTGGTGCGCGTGCCCGATGACGAGTACCGGCGCATCGTGACGCGTGCCGGTGCGATGCGCCGCGATGGTCGCCCGCCTCGCGAGCCCCGGCTCGACCGTGACCCGCGCTACTGGCTCGTGCGCGCCACCGTGTTCGGCGTGACGTCGGTGGTGCTCGTGCTCGTCGGCGTACTCACCCTCGGGCACTGACCGTCGGCGCGGCCACGCGGTTCCCGTGGCGCGTCAACGTGCGGCGCGGTTGGCCTCGGTTGCCGGGTGCGACATGAGCGTGAGCATGACCTTGCGCACCTGCTTCGCGTCACCGGTGCGTCGGGCGACGGACCGGGCGGCGTCGAGCACCTCCATGCGGGCGTCGCAGAACTCCTTGAGCCGCGCGTACCCCTTCGCTCCCATGAGCTCGATGAGGGTGTCGCGCTCGCTCACGTACACGGGTTCGGCGCCGTTGTGGGCGTCGGTGTTGGACGAGCAGTACCAATGGAGTTCGTGCCCGCCCGGCCCCCACCCGCTGCGCTGGTACTCCTCGATGGTGATGAGCAGCTTCTGCTCGCCGTCGGGTCGTTCGATCCACTCGTAGTCGCGGCGGATCGGGATCTGCCAGCACACATCGGGCTTCGTCTGCTGGTAGCCGACGCCATGGCGTGCCGCCTCATGGTGCAGGGCGCAGCCGCTGCCGCCGGGGAAGCCGTCCGAGTTGAGGAAGATGCAGCCCTCGTTGTAGACGCGGGTCTTGCGCTGGCCGTCCTCGTCCTTCTCGACCCAGCGCTTGTGACCGGCCGCATGGTGCTCCCATGTCTCGGGCGTCAGCTTCGCCACCCAGGTGGCCACGCGCTTCTCGTCCGCCTTCTCGCTGAAGTGCGCGCCATTGGCGCAGCAGCCGTACTGCGGGTAGCCCTGCTGGATGCCCTGGCAGCCCCTGCCCCAGATGCAGTTCCAGTTCGACGTGAGCCAGGTGAGGTCGCAGCGGAACACCTGGTTGGGGTTGCTGGGATCGTCGAACTCGACGAACTGGCGCGCGAAGTCCTGCTTGAGCTCGGTCACCGGGGAAGCGTACGCCCCGGCCCTGCGCCCGCTCGGGAGCGTCGAGGGCCACCGTGCCAGCGTCCGTTCGTGGCCGCGATGCCACGCGGCCCGCCAGGTTCCTAGGCTGGCCCCATGCGCATGGGAGTCCTCGACGTCGGTTCCAACACGGTGCACCTGCTCGTCGTCGACGCCCACGTCGGTGCGGCCCCCGTGCCGGCGCAGTCGTTCAAGCATGAGCTGCGCCTCGCCGAGCACCTGCGCGCTGACGGCAGCATCGACGACGATGCCGTGCGCGAGCTCATCCGCCACATCCGCGAGGCCACGGCAGGTGCCGACGACCTCGGCTGCACCGAGATCCTCGCCTTCGCCACCTCCGCCATCCGCGAGGCCACCGGCGGCGAGCAGGTGCTGCAGCGGGTGCGCGAGGAGACCGGGGTGGAGTTGCACGTGCTCGGCGGCGACGACGAGGCCAGGCTCACCTTCCTCGCGGTGCGGCGATGGTTCGGCTGGTCGTCGCGACGACTGCTCGTGCTCGACATCGGCGGCGGTTCGCTGGAGATCGCGAGCGGCATCGACGAGAGCCCGGACGTTGCGGTGTCCGTGCCGCTCGGGGCAGGGCGCCTGGCGAATGCCCACTTCCACAGTGACCCGGTGGACCGCAGCGACCTCAAGGACCTGCGCCGCCTCGCGCGGCGCACGATCGCCGAGGTGGTGCCGGCCATCACGAAGTTCGGTCCGGCGGACCATCGCGTGGCGACGAGCAAGACCTTCCGTTCACTTGCCCGCATCACGGGTGCCGCCGCTGCCGGCGAGGGACCCTTCGTGGCGCGACGGCTGCAGCTCGAGGAACTGCAGGCGTGGGTGCCGCGCCTTGCGTCGATGACCGTGCGACAGCGGGCGTCGCTGCCAGGGGTGTCGGCCGGTCGGGCCCGGCAGGTGCTCGCAGGCGCGGTGGTGGCCGAGGCGGCCATGGACCTGCTCGGTGTCGCGGAGGTGGAGATCTGCCCGTGGGCCCTGCGTGAGGGTGTCATCCTGCGGCGCCTCGATCACATGGCGGCAGGCGCCTGAGTTGCGATTGCGTCAGCATCTGCCGACGCGTGCATGGTCTGGTCCCGGGTGCCCTAGCGTGGCGGGGTCGGGAGGTCGGCATGCGTGACGCGGGGCGCGAGGGCTTCGATCGTCGACTCATCCCGCCGATGGTCCTCGGCGCGATCCTCAACCCCATCAACAGCTCGATGATCGCGGTGGCGCTCATCCCCATCGGCCAATCCCTCGGTGAGCCACCGTCACGCACCGCGTGGCTGGTCTCGGCGCTGTACCTGGCGACGGCGGTGGGCCAGCCCGTCGCCGGGCGCCTCGTCGACGCACTCGGGCCACGTCGGGTGTTCCTGGCTGCCACGGTGCTCGTCGGCGTCGGTGGGGGCCTCGGCATGGTGGCGCAATCGCTTGTGGTGCTCGTTGTCTCCCGGGTGCTGCTCGGGCTCGGCACCTGCGCTGGCTACCCGGCGGCCATGTTCCTCATCCGCAGCGAGGCGCGCCGCACCGGTGTCGACAACCCCACCATCGTGCTCACCCTGCTCACCTTCTCCAGCCAGACCATCGCGGTCATCGGGCCGGCACTCGGAGGCCTGCTCATCGGGATCGGCGGCTGGCGCGCGACCCTCACGGTGAACCTGCCGCTCGCGGTGGCTGCCTTCACGCTGGGCGCCCTGCGCTTCCCGAGAGGAGGGTCTGTCCCAGACGGAGGTGTGTCCCTCGACCTGCCGGGAATCAGCCTCTTCAGTGGCGCGCTCCTGTGCCTGCTCGTGCCGGTGATGGATCCGGGCTCCGGGCGTGCGCTGCTCGTGCTGCCCGGCCTGCTGCTCGCTGCGCTCTTCGTGCGCCGGGAAAGCGCGACCGCCCGTCCCTTCATCGACGTGCGCGTGCTCTCGGGCAATGGCCCGCTGGTCGCCACCTACCTGCGGCAGTGGCTCAACAACATCGTCTCCTACTCGTTCATCTATGCCTACACGCAGTGGCTGGAGGAGGGACGCGGCGTGAGTGCCTCGCAGGCCGGCACCCTGCTCATGCCGATGTTCATCACCTCGCTGCTCGTCACCGCGGCGACGGGTCGGCGCAAGGCCGTGCGCCGCAAGCTCTCCATCGGCAGCGCAGCACAACTGGTTGCCGCCCTGCTTCTGCTGCGGCTCGACGCCACGAGCCCGATCTGGCTGCTCGTCGTCGTTGGTGTGGTGGTGGGCATCCCGCAGGGACTCAACAGCCTTGCCAATCAGACGGCCCTGTACTACCAGGCGGATCCGGCTCGCATCGGTGCCTCGGCCGGGTTGCTGCGCACGTTCATGTACCTCGGTGCCATCGTCGCCTCCGCCGCCAACGCCACCGCCTTCCGCACCGGCGCCACGACCGCTGGGTTGCACGAGCTGGCCTGGCTGGTCGTGGGGGTGGCCGTGGGCTTTGTGCTGCTGGTGCGCACCGACCGATCGTTGCGGGCGATGGAGGACGCGCCGGCTGCGTGAGGGCCCCCTCAGGCGAGGGCGGCCCGCAACTGGTCGGCACCCACGTGCCAGAACGCGATCTCACGATCGTCCACGAGGATCACGGGGATGCGCTCCCAGTGCGCCTCCGCCAACGTTGGCTCGTCGAGGATCGAGCGCTCCTGCCAGGGCACACCGCGCTCCGCGCACACGGCGACGACGACCGCACGGGCCTCGTCGCACAGGTGGCAGCCGGGCTTGCCGATGAGCGTCACCATCATCGTGGCGCCCTCACATCGCCGAGAGCTCGGCGCCGCGATCGCGGCAGGCGATCTGGCCCGCGATGAGCGTGTCGCGCAGGCCGAGCTCCTCGAAGCGGGCGATGGCGGCAGCCGTGGTGCCACCGGGCGACGTGACATTGCGACGCAGCTGCTCGGCCGTCTCACCCGTGCGGTGCAGCAGCGCTGCCGCGCCGATGAAGGTCTGGCGCGCCAACAGGGTGGCGAGCTCACGATCGAGGCCGAGGCGCACGCCGCCCTCGATGAACGACTCGAGCACGTAGTAGTAGAAGGCCGGGCCGCTGCCGTGCATTGACGTCATCGCATCCTGCAGCGTCTCGGGCACCTCGACGGTGCGCCCCACCGTGTCGAGCATGCCCATCGCGAGGCGCAGGTCGTCGTCCGTCGCCAGCGTGCCGCGGCTGAAGGCAGCCATGCCGGCGCCGACGAGGGCCGGGGTGTTCGGCATGACGCGGATGCAGCGGGCACCCGGCAGCAGTGCCTCCATCGTCGCGAGCGTCTTGCCCGCCGCGATCGAGACCACGAGCGTGTGCGGAGCAAGGTGCGGCTGGACGGCCCGCAGGGTCTCGTCGAAGCCCTGCGGCTTCACGGCAATGATGAGCACGTCCGCACGGGCCGTGCCCTCGGCGATGTCGGCGATGTGCACGCCGTGGCGATCGCGCACTGCGGCAGCGCGTTCGGGCAGCCGTTCCACCACGATGATGTCCTGTGGTGCCGTGCCGGCGGCGATCATGCCGGACAGGATGGCCTCGCCCATCATGCCCCCGCCGATGAACGTCGTGGTGCCCATGCGTCCTCCTCGTCGTGACGTCCGAAGCGTAGGCGTCGCCGCCGACCGTCGCGCGGTGCGCACCGATCACCGCCCTGTTTGCAGGGTCGCAGCCCGTTCGTGGAACGAGCGGGGTGGCGCGCCGACGGCGCTGCCTAGACTCCCCGCGAGAGCCGAACGCGTGCGGTGATCCCAGCATGCGATGGCCTGAATGGGAGGAGCCACATGTCGAACCTCGACGCCGCGGTCGGCATCACGCTCGATGGGGGGAATGTCACGGCCGTCCTGGTCGTGGGGCTCATCGCGCTCGCAGCGCTCGGCGTTGCCGGCATCCTGGTCCGCGAGGTGCTCGCGGCCAGCCAGGGCACCGACAACATGCGCGCTATCGCCAAGGCCGTCCAGGAGGGCGCCGCGGCCTACCTGAACCGGCAGTTCCGCACACTCGCGATCTTCGCGGTGCTCGTGTTCTTCCTGCTGTTCGCCCTGCCTGCCGACACCGCGTCACAGCGCATCGGACGCTCGCTCTTCTTCCTCGTCGGAGCCGTGTTCTCCGCCACCACGGGGTACGTCGGCATGTCGTTGGCCGTGCGCGGCAACGTGCGCGTTGCGGCGGCGGCACGCGACGGTGGCGCCAAGGTGGCCATGCGCATCGCCTTCCGCACCGGCGGTGTCGCCGGCATGTTCACCGTGGGCCTCGGCCTCTTCGGTGCGGCGCTCGTCGTCCTGCTGTACCGAGGTGACGCGCCCAAGGTGCTGGAGGGCTTCGGCTTCGGTGCGGCCATGCTCGCGATGTTCATGCGCGTCGGCGGCGGCATCTTCACCAAGGCGGCCGACGTCGGTGCCGACCTTGTGGGCAAGGTCGAGCAGAACATCCCCGAGGACGATCCGCGCAACGCGGCCACCATCGCCGACAACGTGGGCGACAACGTGGGCGACTGCGCCGGCATGGCGGCCGACCTGTTCGAGTCCTACGCGGTCACGCTCGTCGCGGCCCTCATCCTCGGCAAGGCGGCACTCGGTGCCCAGGGCCTCGTCTTCCCGCTCATCGTGCCCGCCATCGGCGTCGTCACCGCCGTCATCGGCATCCTCGCGGTGACGCCACGCGACAGCGACCGCAACGGCATGCATGCCATCAACCGCGGCTTCTTCCTCTCCGCTGCCGTCTCCGCGGTGCTCGTGACGATCGCCGCCATGCTCTACCTGCCCGACTCGGTCATCGTCGGCACCGGCACCGATGCCGTGCAGGCCAACCCGCGCACCGTCGCGATCGTCGCGGTGCTCATCGGCATCGCCCTCGCGGCCGCCATCCAGCTGCTCACCGGCTACTTCACGGAGACCAACCGCCGCCCGGTCGACGAGGTGTCGAAGTCGTCGCTCACGGGTGCCGCCACCGTCATCCTGTCGGGCTTCTCCCTGGGGCTTGAGTCGGCTGTGTACTCGGCGCTGCTCATCGGGGCGGCCGTGTACGGCGCGTTCCTCCTCGGTGGTGCGTCCACGATCCTCTCGCTGTTCGCCATCGCGCTGGCCGGTACGGGCCTGCTCACCACGGTCGGCGTCATCGTGTCGATGGACACCTTCGGCCCGGTGTCCGACAACGCGCAGGGCATCGCCGAGATGTCGAAGGACGTGCACGGTGAGGGCGCTGCCGTGCTCACGAGCCTCGATGCCGTCGGCAACACGACGAAGGCCATCACGAAGGGCATCGCGATCGCCACGGCCGTGCTCGCGGCCACGGCGCTCTTCGGTTCCTTCCGCGATGCCGTGTCCACGGCGTCGTCCGGTTTCGCCGATGCGATCGCCAAGCTGCCCGTGCTCGAGGGTCTGCAGTACTACGCGATCCTCGACGTGGCCAACCCCACCAACCTGCTCGGCCTGCTCATCGGCGCATCGGTCGTGTTCCTCTTCTCCGGCCTCGCCATCAGCGCGGTGTCGCGTGCCGCAGGCGCCGTCATCCACGAGGTGCGTCGGCAGTTCCGCGACCACCCCGGCATCATGGACGGCACCGAGCTGCCGGAGTACGGCAAGGTCGTCGACATCGTGACGAAGGACTCGCTGCGCGAGCTCGCGACGCCCGGCCTGCTCGCGGTCACCACCCCGATCGCCGTCGGCTTCGGCCTCGGTGTCGGCGCGCTCGGCGCCTTCCTGGCCGGCACCATCGCCACGGGCACGCTCATGGCCGTGCTGCTGTCGAACTCCGGTGGCGCCTGGGACAACGCCAAGAAGTTCGTCGAGGACGGCCACTACGGCGGCAAGAACAGCGAGGCGCACGCGGCCACTGTCATCGGTGACACCGTCGGTGATCCCTTCAAGGACACCGCTGGCCCGGCCATCAACCCGCTCATCAAGGTGATGAACCTCGTGGCCCTGCTCATCGCGCCCGCGGTCGTGACGCTGCGCATGGACGGCAACACCGGGTCGAGCATCGCCATCGCGGCCGTCGCCGTGCTCATCATCGTCATCGCCGTGCTCTTCTCGAAGGGCCGCCCCACCACCGACTCTGCGGAGGAGGTCGTGCATCCCATCCGCTCGCGTGCCGCATGGGACTGGCTGGCCCGTCCGCGCAGCTCCCTGCGCGAGCGTCGTGAATACCGCAACGCCACCACGGAGGCGGCGCGCCGACTCGGGCTCATGTCCGGTCACCCGCACGACGAGTGATGACCGCCACCAGCTGGGCGGAGACGAAGCTCATGCGCGGGCGGACGCTCCGCGTCATCGCGCATGACCCCCTCCCGGTTGATGCGGAGGGGACGCCGCAACCGCTGCCCGCGGACTTCGTCATGGGCATCGGCGGTGCCACCGAGACCCTGTTGGAGCTCACGCCCCGGCGCCATGTCGGCCGCGCCCTCGACATCGGGTGCGGCAGTGGTGCGCAGACGCTCTTCCTCGACGCCGATCGCATCATCGCCACCGACATCGACGAGCGTGCCCTCGCTGCGGCCAATGCCTCCTGCCATCTCAGTGGCTTCCGTCGGCTCGAGCCGGATGTCTGGCGCAACGGTGACACCCTCATCGAGTTCCGACAGGGCTCGCTGCTCGAACCCGTCGAGGGCCAGCGCTTCGACCTCATCGTCGCCAACCCGCCCTTCGTCATCGAGGGCGTCGGGCATGTGCACCGCGACTCGCCGTTGCCGGGTGACGGGCTGGTGCGCGACCTGCTCGCGCAATTGCCGTCCCACATGAACGAGGGGGCGGTGGCGGTGCTGCTCGCGTCCTGGATGCACCCGGCGGATGGCGATTGGGAGGAGCGGCTCGCGGACTGGCTGCCGGACGAGGTGTCGACCTGGGTGGCGCAGCGCGACGTGCTCGACATCGACGCCTACATCGACGTGTGGTCCGCCGATGCGGCTGTGCCACCTGCGGAGCGGCTGCTCTGGCGTGCGCGCCTCGAGGCGCTCGGCGCCAGCGGCATCGGCTTCGGCTGGATCGTCCTGCACCGTGCGCGTGCGCACTGGTCGGTCATCGAGGATGTGTCGACGGCGTCCCGCGTGCCGGACGGTGACGAGGTGCTCGCGCAGCTGGCCGCCTTCGCCAGCCCACCCGACGCGCTCACGCTCCTCGGTCGATCGTGGACCTTCGCCGACACCCACTGGCGCGGCCCGCTCGCGCTGGGTCCGGTCGAGGCGGCCCTGCTCGACGAGGTGCGGACCGGCGCGACCATCGAGGCCGCGGTGGCCGCAGTCGCGACCCGGCTGCCCGTCGATGCCGACGACCTGCTCGCCCTCGCGCTCGCATGGGCACGCGACGCCGCCCTGCGCGGCTACCTCGTGCCCGCCTGACGGGTGCCGTACCCGCGCCTGCTCGACGTCGTTGAACGGCTGCCGTGGGCATTGCCGGACGGGGGTGGCCCGACGGCCGCATTTGACAGGGACCCACCGCGAGGGGCAACACTTCGCCCAGAGCCTCACCCAGCGCGTCCTGCGAAGGGTGGGGTCGCTTTGTGATGGCGAAGGGATCGGTCTTGGCTGGCAAGCACCTCGTGATCGTGGAGTCGCCCGCGAAGGCGAAGACCATCCAGGGCTACCTCGGCCCCGGGTACACGGTCACCGCATCGGTGGGCCACATCCGCGACCTGCCCGTCCGCGCGAGCGACCTGCCCGCCGAGTACAAGGGGCTGCCGTGGGCGCGCCTCGGGGTGAACACGGACGACGGCTACGAGGCCATCTACGTCGTCGACCCGGACAAGCGCTCCCGCATTGCCGACATCAAGCGGGAGCTCAAGGACGCCGACGAGCTGCTGCTCGCAACTGATGAGGACCGCGAGGGCGAGGCCATCTCGTGGCACCTGCTCGAGGTGCTCAAGCCCAAGGTCCCCGTGAAGCGCATGGTCTTCCACGAGATCACGAAGGACGCCATCCGCGCCGCCATCGAGCACCCGCGCGACCTCGACATGGACCTCGTCGAGGCGCAGGAGACGCGTCGCATCGTCGACCGCCTCTTCGGCTACCAGGTGTCGGAGGTGCTGTGGCGCAAGGTGGCGCAGGGCACCTCGGCCGGCCGCGTGCAGTCGGTTGCCGTGCGCCTCGTCGTCGACCGCGAGCGCGAGCGCATGGCCTTCCGCAGCGCCACCTACGCCGACATCGTCGTCACCCTCGAGCCGGGCACCTTCACGGCCACCCTCGCCGCGGTCGACGGCGTGCGCGTGGCAGGCGGTCGTGACTTCGACAGTGATGGCCGACTCACGAGCGATGCCGTCGTGCACCTCGACCTGGCCGCCGCGGAGGCGCTGGCCGCCGCCCTCGCGGGCGCGCCCTACCGCGTCGCAGGTGTCGAGGAGAAGCAGAGCACCCGACGCCCACCCGTGCCCTTCATGACCTCGAGCCTCCAGCAGGAGGCGGGCCGCAAGCTGGGCTTCAACTCCAAGCGCACCATGCAGGTGGCGCAGAGCCTGTACGAGCGCGGCTACATCACCTACATGCGCACCGACTCGCCCACGCTGTCCGAGCAGGCGACGCGCGCCGCACGTCGACAGGCCACCGCCATGTTCGGTGAGCGCTTCGTGTCCGAGCGTCCCCGCACCTTCACGAGCAAGCAGAAGAACGCGCAGGAGGCACACGAGGCCATCCGTCCCGCCGGCGACGACTTCCGCACCCCGCAGCAGGTGGCGGGCGAGCTCAACCATGACGAGCAGCGGCTGTACGACCTCATCTGGAAGCGCACCGTTGCCAGCCAGATGGCCGACGCCCGCGTCGCCACCACCACGGTGACGATCGACGCCCGTGCCACCGATGGGCGCACCGCGAGCTTCCGGGCGAGCGGCACGGTCGTGCTGTTCGCGGGCTTCATGGCCGCCTACGAAGTGGGACGCGACGCCGACGATGACCGCGAAGGCGAGGCCCGCCTGCCCCAGCTGGCTGCCGGCGATGCCCTGACGGCGTCCGCGCTCGAGGCCCTCGCCCACGCGACGAAGGCCCCGGCGCGCTACACCGAGCCGACGCTCGTCGCCGCGCTCGAGGAGCTCGGCATCGGCCGACCGTCGACGTACGCGAGCATCATCGGCACCATCCAGAACCGTGACTACGTGTGGAAGAAGGGCCAGGCCCTCGTGCCGTCCTGGCTGGCGATGGCGGTGGTGCGCCTGCTCGAGGAGCACTTCGGCCAGCTCGTCGACTACGGGTTCACGGCCCGCATGGAGGCCGAGCTCGACGCCATCGCGAGCGGCGACTACACGCGGGTGCAGGCCCTCGACGACTTCTACCGTGGTGGCAAGGAGTTCACCGGCCTCGTGCACCTGCTCGAGAACTGGGGCGAGATCGACGCTCGCGGCATCTCCGAGTTCCCCATCCGCGACTCCGACGCCGTGGTGCGCGTCGGCCGCTACGGCCCCTTCATTGAGCGGGGCGAGCAGCGGGCCAACGTGCCCTCCGATCTCGCGCCCGACGAGCTCACTGCCGCGAAGGCCGAGGAACTGTTCGCGCAGCCGGCGGGCGAACGCACGCTCGGCGAGGACCCGGAGACGGGGCGCACGATCATCGCGCGCGTCGGCCGCTTCGGCCCCTACGTCACCGAGGTGCTGCCGGAGGGCACGAAGACCACGGGGCGCGGTGCGGTGAAGCCGCGCATCGCCTCCATCTTCGCGTCCATGGACTTCGAGGCGCTCGACCTCGACTCCGCCCTCCGCCTCCTCGCACTGCCGCGGGTCGTCGGCGAGGACGACGGCGTGCCGGTGCTGGCCCAGAACGGTCGCTACGGCCCCTACCTCACGCGCGGCTCGGACACCCGGTCGCTGCCGAACGAGGAGTCCATCTTCACCTGCACGCTCGACGAGGCCCGCGCGCTCTTCGCCCAGCCCAAGCAGCGGCGCGGTCGGGCCGCGGCCGCGGCCCCGCTGGCCGAGTTCGGCGCCGACCCCGCGAGCGGCAAGCCGGTTGTCATGCGGGAGGGTCGTTTCGGCCTCTACGTGACCGACGGCGAGACGAATGCCTCGCTGCGCCGCGGTGACGACCCCCAGCACATCACGGCCGAGCGCGCCTTCGAGCTCCTCGCTGACCGTCGCGCCGCGGCCCCCGCGGCGGCGAAGAAGACGGCCGCACCCCGGAAGGCGGCGGCGAAGAAGACGGCTGCGCCCAGGAAGGCGGCGGCGAAGAAGACGGCCGCCAAGAAGACCGCGGCCAAGAAGGCCACGGCGAAGCGGACCACTGCCAAGCAGGCGGCCGCACCGCGACCGACGAGCGCATAGGCAGATCTGAGCCGGGCGCTGCAGCGCGCCGGATCCGGCGACGGCGTACCGCTTTCTGATGCATGGGCGGACTGCAGACCGCCCATGCATCAGAAAGCGGAACGCCGACTGCGGCAGTGGGTGATGGCCGGGGCAGGGATCCGGGGACCCGGGAACGGGCGTCGTCCCGCTGCACGGCGGATGCTGTGGGGAGGGCCTCGTAGGCTTCCGGCATGACCGGGCTCTTCATCGTGTTCGAGGGCGGCGACGGCAGCGGCAAGTCCACGCAGGTCGCCCGCCTCGTCGATGCGCTGCGTGCCGACGGGCACACCGTCGTCGCCACGCGGGAGCCGGGCGGTACCGGCATCGCCGAGCAGATCCGTCGCGTCATCCTCGACCCCGCCAATGTCGAGATGTGCGACCGCGCCGAGGCCCTGCTCTACGCCGCATCGCGGGCCGAGCACGTGCACCACGTGGTGCGCCCGGCGCTCGACCGCGGTGACATCGTGGTGTCCGACCGGTACATGGACTCCTCGGTCATCTACCAGGGGCTCGGGCGCGGTCTCGGTGCCGACGCGGTGCGCCAGCTCAACCTGTGGGCCACCGAGGGCCTGCGTCCCGACCTCACCATCGTGCTCGACATGCCCGTCGAGCTGGGCCTCGACCGCGTCGGCACCCCCGACCGCCTTGAGCTCGCACCGCGCGAGATGCACGAGCGCATCCGTGGGTACTACCAGTCCATGGCGTCCACCGACCCGGCCCACTACGTGCTGCTCGACGCCCATCGGTCCATCGACGCCATCGCCGCCGATGTGCTCGCCCATGTGCAGCCGCTGCTCGGGGCCGCACGATGAGCGTCTGGGACCGGCTCGTCGGCCAGCCCGACACGGTGCACCTGCTGCAGCGGGCCGTGGCCGATGCCGCCGAGGTGCCGCCGGGTCCGGGCATGACGCACGCCTGGCTGCTCACCGGCCCGCCCGGTGCCGGGCGTTCCACCGCGGCCCTGCTGCTCGCAGCCGGCCTGCAGTGCGGCGAGGGTGGCTGTGGCACCTGCGCCGCCTGCCGCGATGTGCTGCGTGACGCCCATGACGACGTCGTGCGCTTCGAGCCCCAGCAGTTGCAGATCACGCGCGACGAGGCGGCCCAGCTCATCCACCTCGCTGCCCGCAAGCCCGTGCGCGGCCGCTGGTCGGTCATCATCGTCGAGGACGCCGACCGCCTGAACGAGGTGAGCGGCAACATGCTGCTCAAGAGCATCGAGGAGCCCACCCCGCACACCATCTGGCTGCTGAGCGCACCCAGCGTCGAGGACGTCCTGCCCACGATCCGCAGTCGCTGCCGCGTGCAGGTGCTGCGCACCCCGCACTGGCAGGACGTGGCCACGCTCCTCGAGCGCGAGGGCGTCGAGCGCAGCATGGCCGCCCACGCGGCGCGTGCCGCGCAGGGACATGTGGGTCGCGCCCGTGCCCTCGCCACTGACGAGGAGGCGCGGCGGCACCGTCACGAAATCCTGCGCATCCCCATGCAACTTGCCGACCTGCCGGCATGCTTCGCCGTCGCCGCCGACATCACCGAGGCGGCAACGGAGGAGGCGGGCCGGGCCACGGCCACCCTCGACGAGCGCGAGCGTGCCGACCTGCTGCAGGCCTACGGCGAGGGCGCCACGGGCGTCACGAAGGCGCGCATCGAACGCCTTGCGCGCGGCGCCGTGAAGGAACTTGAGGCCCGGCAGAAGAGCCGACGTACGCGTGCCGTTCGGGATCGGCTCGATCGGGCGCTCGTCGACCTCCTCTCGTTCTACCGTGATGTCCTCATGCTCCAACTCGACGCCGACCTCGACCTCATCAACGAGGAGCTGCGGCCGCAGATCGCCCAGGTGGCGGCCTCCTCCACGCCCTCGCGCACGAGGGTGCGCATGGACGCCATCGAGCGGGCCCGTCGCCTGTTCGACTCCAATGCCCAGCCGCAACTCGTCCTCGAGGCCCTCGCGGTCGAATTGGCCCGCGCATGAGGCGCCGCACCGTCATCACGACGCTCGTGGCCATTGCCCTTGCCACGCTCGCCGTCGTCCCCGCGAGCACCACGGCCTCCGCTGCCGCCTTCGATCCCACGGCCGGCGTGCCGGCCTCGCTGCGCCCGTTCTATCGCCAGCACCTCGTCTGGAAGCCCTGCCACACGCAACTGCAGTGCGCCACCTTCCGGGTGCCCCTCGACTACGCGCACCCCACCGGTGCCCGCATCACCATCACCGCCGCGCGCGCCCTCGCCACCGGCCCCTCGCGCGGTGCCCTCGTGGTGAACCCGGGCGGTCCGGGTGGCAGCGGTATCGAGTACATCGCCGACCCCAAGTACGCGGTGTCTGCCACCGCCCGACGCAACTTCGACCTCGTCAGCTTCGACCCGCGCGGCGTTGGCGAGAGCACCCCCCTGTGGTGCCTGCGGGGCAAGCAGCTCGATGCCTTCCTCAACGTCACCCCGGCGCCCACGACAGCGGCCGAGCGCGCCGCGGTGGTGCGGGCGGGCAGGTCGCTCGCCGCTGCCTGCCAGCGCGAGAACGCCGCGCTGCTGCCCCACCTCTCGGCCGTCGACATCGCCCGCGACATGGATGTGCTGCGGGGCCTCCTCGGTGAAGCGCGGCTGCGCTACCTCGGCAAGTCCTGGGGCACCGTGCTCGGCACCGTGTACGCGGCGCTCTTCCCGTCGCGGGTCGGCTCCTTCGTCCTCGACGGCCCCGTCGACCTGCGGGTGCCCCCGCTCAAGGCCACCTACCAGCAGGGCCAGGGCTTCGAGACGGCCATCGACCACTTCATCGCCTGGTGCCTGCGGCAGGGCTCCTGCCCGCTCGGAGCCACGCCCGCCGCCGCGAAGGCGCGCCTCGTCGCCTTCATCGCCGGCCTGGACGGGCACCCCCTGCCGACGGCGGACCGTGCCCGTCCACTCACGGAGGCACAGGCCCTCACCGCCATCATCGGGCCCCTGTACCTCACCAGCGGTGGCTGGCAGTGGCTGCTGGCAGGCCTCACCCCCGCACTCACCACGGGCAACGGCGCCGCGCTGCAGAGCATCTTCGACTGGTTCGTGGAGCGGAACCCGGACGGCACCTACGCCAACAACACGAACACCGTCATCTACGCCATGAACTGCCTCGACCAGCGCAGTGCCGTGCGCAGTGCCGCGCAGGCACAGCAGCTCGCCGCGACGTGGAGCCGCACCCTCCCCGTCATGGGTGCCACCATGGCCTGGTCCGACCTGCCCTGCGCCTCCTGGCCGGTGCACGCTGCCATCGACATCGCGAAGCTGCGGGTGCACAACGTGCCACCGATCCTCGTCGTCGGCGCCACCTACGACCCGGCCACGCCGCTGCCGTGGGCGCGAGGCCTCGCGTCGGAGCTCCCGGGTGCGCGGCTGCTCATCCGCTCCGGTGACGGGCACACGTCCTACGCCAACGGCGACACCTGCATCGACCGCTCGGTCGACGCCTTCCTCCTGTCCACCGATGTGCGCCACCCGGTGCTGCCGGCGGCCGGAACGGTGTGCGGTGCTGCCGCCGCCTGAGGTGGGAGTGGGGCCGCATCCGCTGCCCTGGCCCGATGATCCACGGCTCGACCCCGAGCTGCTGCGCGACGGCGACCAGCGCAACGTCGTCGATGCCTACCGGTACTGGTCCGTCGATGCGATCAAGGCCGACCTCGACGCACGCCGTCACCCGCTGCACATCGCCATCGAGAACTGGCAGCACGATCGCAACATCGGGGCCATCGTGCGCACCGCCAATGCCTACAACGTGGCCGGGGTGCACATCGTCGGCCGTCGGCAGTGGAACCAGCGGGGGGCCATGGTGACCGACCGCTACCTGCCGATGCACCACCATGCCGACGTGGACGGGCTCGTCGCTTGGGCGGACGGTGCCGACCTGCCGATCCTCGGTATCGACAACATCCCCGGCAGTGTGCCGCTCGAGGGGGCCCCGCTCCCCGCAGGCTGCGTCATGCTCCTCGGGCAGGAGGGGCCGGGACTGTCACCGGAGGCGGTGCGCGCCTGCGAACGCATCCTGCACATCACGCAGTACGGGTCCACGCGCTCGCTCAACGCGGCCGCCGCGGGGGCGATCGCCATGTATGCCTGGGCCTTGCAGCACGTGCCGCACTGACACCACGATGTGGAACGGGTGGCCCGCTGGTCGCCCCGTGACGCCGCCCCGGTGACGCATGCGGTAGGTCCATTTACCCTAGGAGTGGAGGTGGGGCTGATGATCAGTGTGCTGGACCTGTTCAAGATCGGCATCGGACCGTCGAGTTCCCACACCGTCGGACCCATGCGTGCGGCCCACGACTTCGCTGCCGGACTGCGTCAGGACGACCTGCTCACCCGCGTGCAGCATGTCGATGTGGAGCTGTTCGGCTCCCTCGGCGCCACCGGGCATGGGCACGGCACCGTGCGGGCCGTCATCGCCGGGTTGGCCGGCAACCTGCCGGAGGTCGTCGACCCGGATGCCGTCGTGGCCCTGGAGGCAGAGGTGTCGCAGCGCCACGAACTGTGGCTCGCGGGTGTGCGACCCATCGCGCTCGACCCCGCGAACGACATCGTGCTGCACCGACGCAAGTCGCTGCCCTTCCATTCCAACGCCCTCACCTGTCGTGCCCTCGGCGAGGATGGTGCGTTGGTGGCGGAGCGCACCTTCTACTCCATCGGCGGCGGCTTCGTGGTGGAGCGCGACGAGGCCGGCACACCGCACCTCGTCGAGGACCCGCACCCGGTGCCGTACCCCTTCTCCACTGCCGCCGAGTTGCTCGCCATCTGCCGTTCGACGGGGTTGCGCATCAGCGACGTCATGCTCGCCAACGAGTTGAGCCGTCGCAGCGAACTCGAGGTGCGCAGCGAGATCCTGCACGTCTGGGATGTCATGCGCGCCTGCGTGCAGCGCGGTCTCAGCACCGAGGGCACGCTGCCGGGCGGGCTGCAGGTGCGACGGCGCGCGAAGCAGCAGTTCCAGCAGCTGCGTGACGACTTCGAGCACAACGACGCGCTCCACGCGATGGAGTGGGTGACGATGTGGGCCCTCGCCGTGAACGAGGAGAACGCCGCGGGTGGGCGCGTCGTCACGGCCCCTACGAATGGGGCAGCGGGCATCATCCCGGCGGTGCTGCACTACTACGGCAGGTTCGTGCGCGGGGCGGATGACGACGGCATCGTGCGCTTCTTCCTCGCGGCCACCGCCATCGGCTGGCTGTTCAAGAAGAACGCCTCGATCTCCGGCGCCGAGGTGGGCTGCCAGGGCGAGGTGGGCTCGGCCTGCTCGATGGCTGCCGCGGGCCTCGCCGAGGTGCTCGGTGGCACGCCGGAGCAGGTGGAGAACGCGGCCGAGATCGGCATCGAGCACAACCTCGGGCTCACCTGCGACCCCGTCGGGGGGCTCGTGCAGATCCCCTGTATCGAGCGCAACGCCATCGCTGCCATCAAGGCGATCACCGCGGCCCGCATGGCGGTTCGCGGCGACGGTCGCCACCATGTGTCGCTCGACAGTGCCATCAAGACCATGCGTGAGACCGGCGAGGACATGAAGATCAAGTACAAGGAGACGGCCCGCGGCGGGCTCGCCCTCAACGTCGTCGAGTGCTGACGCACGGCCACCACCATGGCCATCGGCGCCGATGACTGAAACGTGCAAGCCCTAGGCTCGGGGCATGACCCGCGAACTGCGTCGCGCCTGGCTCGGCACGGCCATCTCCTTCTTCCTCAATGCGGTCGCCTGGGCGTCGATCGTCGTTCGCCTGCCGGAGATCAAGGCCACGCTGGGGGTCTCGAACGGCCGTCTCGGACTGCTGCTGCTCGTGTCCGTGTTCGGCGCGTGGGCGGCCCTGCGGCCCGCTGGCATCTGGTGTGCACGACAGGGCAGTGCCCCGGTGCTCGTGCGTGCGGCGCTCATCGGATCGCTGTTCCTGCCGCTCGTCACCTGGGTGCCGAACGTGTGGGTGTTCGTGCTCGCCGTGTTCGCCTTCATGTTCGCCTCCGCCACGATGGACATGGCGCAGAACGCGCATGCCGTGGCCATCGAGCATGCGGCGGGTCGCAAGATCATGGGACGGCTGCACGGCGTGTGGAGCATCGGCGGCATCGTCGGCGGCTTCACGGGTGGCGGCTTCGCCGCACTCGGCCTGCCGCTGCTCACCCAGGGTGTGGTGATGGCGATGCTCGTCATCGGCGTCATCCTCATCGCCCGGCCCCTGTACCTGCCGGCCGCGGTGGACCAGCACGAACCCGAGCCGCGCGAGCACGGCACCCGGCACCGCTACCCGCTCGCCTTCTGGATCCTCGGGCTCGTCGGCCTCTGTGGTGCGCTCGGGGAGGGCGCCGCCGGCGACTGGGGCGCGGTGTTGCTGCGTGACACGTGGGGGGCGTCGCCGTTCGTGGCCTCGCTGCCCTACATCGCCTTCCAGAGCGCCATGGTGACCGGTCGCTTCTCCTCCGACGCCCTCTCGGAGCGCTTCGGTCGCTCGCACGTGCTGCGCGTCTGCGGCGCCGTCACCGCTGTCGGCCTCACCGTCGGCCTGCTCATCGGAGGCGTCGGCGGGGTGCTCCTCGGATGGCTCAGCATCGGCCTCGGGGTGTCGGTCGTCGTGCCCATGGTGTTCAGTGCCGCGGGTGCGCTCGCCCTCAAGCGCTACTCGGACGTCGTCGCGCCCGCGCAGGCGGTGGCAGTGGTGTCCGGTGTCGTGTACTCGGCGTTCCTCATCGGGCCGCCACTCGTGGGCTTCCTCGCCGACGCGTTCACCCTGCGCTGGGCGATGCTGCTCGTGTCGGTGCTCGGCATCGGGATCCTGCTCGGTGCTGGCGTCACCCGGCAGGTCGATTGACGGTCACCGGGACGATGGATCAGATGACGAAGTCGACGTCGTCCATCATCCAGTCGGTGCCGTCGCTCTCAGCGTGGGTGTGCAGCCCTGCCTGCAGGCCGAGCACGTGACCCTCAATGCGCGAGACGCGGGCGAGCAGCTCGTGCACGGCATTGCCCACGGGGTCGGGCACGGAGCCGCCACTGCCACGCGCGGCGATGTCCTGACCGGCGATGCGGATGACCTGCCCGGGGACGCCGACGACGACGGAGTGCGCGGGCACCGACTTCGTCACCACGGCGTTGGCCCCGATGCGGCTGTCGCTGCCGATGGTGATGTCGCCGAGCACCTTGGCGCCCGAGCCGATGATGACCCGGTCGCCGATCGTCGGGTGGCGCTTCACGTGCTCGAGGCTGGTGCCGCCGAGCGTCACGCCCTGGTAGATGGTGACGTCGTCGCCGACGATCGCCGTCTCACCGATGACGACGCCGGAACCGTGGTCGATGAACACCCCGCTGCCGACGGTGGCGCCGGGGTGGATCTCGATCTGCGTCCAGAAGCGTGAGAACTGCGAGAAGGCGCGACCCGCGAAGAAGTGGCCGTTGTGCCACAGACGGTTCGCGACGCGATGGGCCCAGAGCGCATGGAGTCCCGGGTACAGCAGCGCCACCGAGATGGCGCTGCGTGCAGCGGGATCCCGCTCGAGCACGCAGCGCACATCGTGGCGGATGTGCTGCAGCAGGGTCTCGGGCATGCAGCGACCCTAGTCGGTGAGTCCTGCGAACAGGGCCGTCGAGAGGTAGCGCTCACCGAACGATGGCACGATGACGACGATCGTCTTACCCGCGTTCTCCGGCCGCTTCGCCACCTGGGCCGCTGCCCACAGTGCGGCACCGGACGAGATGCCGACGAGCAGGCCCTCCTGCGTCGCTGCACGACGGGCCGTCGCGAAGGCGTCGTCGCCCTCGACGCGGATGACCTCGTCGTAGATGTGGGTGTCGAGGTTCTGCGGGATGAAGCCGGCGCCGAGGCCCTGCAGCGGGTGCGGACCCTTGGGCTGGCCGGAGAGCACCGCGGACGCGGCCGGCTCGACGGCGATCACCTGCACCCCGGGCTTGTGCGCCTTGAGCGTCTGCCCGGCGCCGGTGATGGTGCCACCCGTGCCGACGCCCGCGATGAAGATGTCGACGGTGCCGTCGGTGTCGCGCCAGATCTCCTCGCCGGTCGTGGCCCGGTGGATGGCCGGGTTGGCCGGGTTGTTGAACTGCTGGGGCATGAGGTACTTCTTCGGATCCGAGGCCACGAGCTCCTCGGCCGTGCGGATCGCACCACCCATGCCCTCGGGGCCGGGCGTGAGGATGAGCTCGGCGCCATAGCCACGCAGCAGGGCACGGCGCTCCTTGCTCATGGTCTCGGGCATGACGAGCGTGATCTTGATGCCGCGCGCAGCGCAGACCATGGCGAGGGCGATGCCGGTGTTGCCCGACGTGGGCTCGACGATGACCGTGTCGGGGCCGATGAGGCCCGCCTCCTGCGCGGCATCGATCATGGCGACGCCGATGCGGTCCTTCACGCTGTGTGCGGGATTGAAGTACTCGAGCTTGGCGAGGACGGTGGCCTTCGCCCCGTCGGTGATGCGGTTGATCCGCACGAGTGGGGTGTTGCCGACGAGTTCGGTGACGTCATTCGCGATACGCATGTTCGCAGGGAAGCAGGTGCGGGGCCGTCGGGGCAAGCCGAAGGTCCCGCCATTCCACAGGTGGAACCGCCATTTGCCGAAGCTTTGCAAGGGCCAATGGTTCCGGACTGGCATCGCACGCGGGGTTACCCCCGCAGGCGCTGCCGATCAGGCGGCGTGGACGGGCGCCGCCTGGTGCGCCGTGAGGTAGTCCGTGAGCGTGGTGATGGTGGCGTTGAGGGCCGTGAGCGAGGTGGTGGCGGCACCGATGGCCGCGACCAGGCCCTGCTGCTTGGCATTCGACAGGTCGGTGAGGGCCTTCGCGTAGGCGAACATGGCGTTCGACAGGTCGGTGCGCACCTTCTCGAAGTTGGTGTCGCTGCTCGCGGGCTCCGCTGCGATGGCCCGGGCCTGTGCCGTGATCTCCTTGCCGTGCCGCACGAGCACCCAGGCGATGGCCTTGGGATCCTGCTGGTTCACGGTCTTGAGCTCGGAGCCCATGGCCCCGACGGTGGTCGACAGCGACTGCAGCGTCTTCGTGAGCCCGGACTGCTGCACCCACTGGCCCAGGGTCACTTCGGAGGTACCGCACCCGGCAAGCAGGGTGACGGCAAGGGCGGCGGCAACGAGGGTCTTGCGCAACATGTGGGGAGCCTAGGGCCGTCCCGGCCGGTCGTCCCAACGTGCGCCCAAGGCCACGAGGACGACCGCACCGACGGCGGAGACGGCACCGCTCACGAGCAACGGCACCCGTCCATGCCCGGCGCCGAGGTCCCAGGCCAGGCCCGCCCACACCCCAGCGACGAGCACGGCGCCGCCACTGAGGCCCTGGAGCAGCCCCTGCGCGTGGCCGCGCACCCCCTCGGGCGCGAGCGCCGATATCCACGCCTTGCCGACGCCGTCGGTGATGCCCACGAAGCCGCCGTACACGAAGAAGGCGACGATGAGCATGGGGCCGGCCGGCAGCATGCCGAGGCCGAGGTAGCCCGCGGCGAAGCAGGCCAGTCCGATGGCGTACACGCGTGACTTCGGCAGTCGGTCGGCGAGGAGGCCCGCGGGGAAGGCGATGAGCGTCATGGCGACGTTGTAGAGCATGTACACGAGGAGCACCGCGGTGGCCGAGTACCCGAGCTCATCGAGGTGCAGCAACAGCAGGGCATCGGGGAAGTTCACGAGCGCGATGCCCGCGAGCAGGAGGGCCAGTGAGCGCACGCGGGGTGGCAGGTCACGGGCACGCGACGGTGCGGGAGCCTGGCGCGTGGTGGTGGCGGTGCCCGCGCGCTGCTCGCGGACCAGGGTGGTGAGGGCGACGCTCAGGAGCGCCGGGATCACGGCCACCCACAGGGCGACACGCAGGTTCTCGCGGGCGGCGACGAGCACGAGCAGGCCGAGTGCGGGACCGATGACGGCACCGAGGTTGTCGGCAACCCGATGGATCCCGAACACCTTGCCGAGGTCGCCCGGTGCCACGCCCTGCACGAGCAGTGCGTCGCGCGGTGTGCCGCGCATGCCCTTGCCGATGCGGTCGACCACGCGCCCGACGAGCACCACGGGCCAGACGCCGGCAGCTGCGACAAGCACCTTGCCGACGCTCGCGAGCCCATAGCCGAGCACGATCGCGGGCTTGCGTCCGACGCGATCCGAGAGCCGGCCGGACAGGTACTTCAGCAGCGCTGCCGCGCCCTCCGCCACGCCCTCGATGGCACCCACGATGGCCGCGGGTGCGCCGAGGACGCTCGTGAGCAGGATCGGCATGAGTGGGTACAGCAACTCGCTCGCGGCATCCTGGGCGAGCGAGACGCCGGACAGCAGCGCCACATTGCGCGTGAGCCAGCGTCGCATGCCTGCACCCTACGACGTGGAGGCTGGCGTGGGTCGGGCAGGCAGCAGCGGCAGTGACGCACGGGGCAGCGTCACTGCCGCTGCTGGGTCCTAGAACTGGATGCCGCGCGTGAGCGCACCATCGATCAGGAGGTTCGCCCCACTCGTCCGCGATGACAGCGGGCTCGAGATGAAGACGACGCCCGATGCGATCTCCTGCGGCGTCCCCATGCGTCCCGTCGGGTTGAGCCCCATGGCGAAGCCGAACAGGTCAGGGTTGCCCTGCTCGATGTTCTCCCACACCCCACCCGGGAAGTAGGTGTTGCCGGGCGACACGGTGTTGGCGCGGATCCCCTTGTCCGCCAACTGCAGGGCCAGGCCGGCCATGTAGCCGATGATCGCCGTCTTGAAGGTGCCGTACGGGCCGGACGCGAAGTCCGCCTCGCGACCGGACACGCTCGAGATGGCCACGAGCGACTTCACATCACTGTGCTCGAGATGCGGGATCACCGCCTTGCACAGGTTCACCGTGCCCATGAGGTCGACGTGGAAGGAGGTCTCCCAGTTGGCGTCCTCATCGGGGATGGCGAGCGCGCTCACGTTCGCGACGGCCATGTCGATGCCACCGAAGGTGCTCGCCGTGTCTGCCACCCAGGCGCGCAACGCTGCGGCGTCCGCGACGTCGAGCACCGTGCCCTTCGCCTGCACGCCCTTGGCGCGCAGTGCTTGCTCGGTCTCGGCGACCTCCTGCGCATTGCGCGCGCAGAAGGCCACGTTGGCTCCCTCATTGGCGAAGGTCTCGACGATGGCGCGACCGATGCCCTTCGTGCCACCCGTGACGATGGCCACCTTGCCCTTGATTCCCAGATCCATGTGTTCTCCCAATGCTCACTTGCGGATCGGTGTGCCGAGTGGCAGCACCGTTGTGCCCCACATCTCGTTGAGGAGGGCAGCGAAGGCCATGTACATGGCGAGTGCCCCGGTGATGATCCCCTCGTAGCCGCCGAACTTGCTCAGCCCTGCGCTCCCGGAGAGCGCCCCGAGGCCGAGCGACCCGAGGAGCACCATGGTGAAGAACAGGATGATCGTGAGGATGCGTGGTGCGACGAAGGATGCGATGAGGAGGAAGACGGTGAACACCGTCCAGACGATCAGGTACCAGCCGATGGCGCCCGAGTCGACCCCCCACCACTTGCGCATCGCCCCGAAGTTGATGAGGCCGAATGACCACCAGAGGAATGAGTAGCCGCCGAACGCCACCACCCCGAAGGTGTCACCGAGCCTGAAGTTCATGAGTGCGACGATGGTCTGCGCGGCGCCCCCGAAGAAGAACGCCATGGCGATGATCATCCCGTCGACCGGGATCACCCCACTGTTCGCAAGGCTGAGCAGTACCGTCGACATGCCGTAGCCGAGCAGTCCGAGGACCGCAGGATTGGCTGTCTTCTCCATAGTTCCCTACCTCCCTTGCCCCGTGTGATCGTGTTGGTTGTCTTCCTCCGCTATCGCACCGAACGTGCGATCTCGCGAAGCCTGTCGTGCATGCCCCCATGGGCATGCGTGCGTGGGAGAAGCCGCTTCGGGATCTTCGTCACCACGGAGTAGTTGGTGTCGACACCGTTGGCGACCGGCACCAACGACAGTTGCGTCACCAACTGGTAGGCATCCATGTGGTGGATGCCGAGGAGCTCGCTGAGCCAGCGCACCATCTCGACCTGGCTGATGCGCCACGCGTCCTCCATCGGCCGCGATGAGCCGACGACCATCCAGTGGTCGTCGTTCTCGAGTCGGGGCCACAGGGGCGCACCGCCCTTGATGAGGTCGACGAGGATGACGGAGTCCATGGCGCCCTCGACGGCTGTGCCGCAGGACTCGCCCTCGCCCTGCCGGTAGTGACCGTCGCCGATGGAGAAGAGCGCGCCCTCGACGTTCACGCCGAGGTAGATCGTGGTGCCAGCGCGCATCTCGGGGGTGTCCATGTTGCCGCCGAAGCGCTCGGGGACGAGGCTCGTGCGCACCTCGCCTGCCGGCGGCGCAACGCCCACGGTGCCGAGCATGGTCTCGATCGGCAGCGCGAACTCGAGGTCGCCGAAGCGGGACTGGAAGCCGACCTCGTTGCGCAGCGAGTCCACGTGGTAGATCCAGGTCGCCTCGGGGAGCGCGTCATGCAGCATGGCCGTGCGATCCGTTGCCGAGAGCCCGCCAAAGAAGGGGATCGTGGACGACGCGCCGAAGTCGCGCGCCGGCTTGAGGTCGACGATGTGCAGCACGAGCGTGTCACCGGGCTCGGCACCATCGACGTAGAAGGGGCCGGTCTGCGGGTTCACGTAGCGGATGTCGACCTTCTGGCTGGGCAGGTCATCGACGCTGCGCAGCGCGAAGTTGAAGGCGTCCTCCGACCAGAGGCGCAGCAGTGTGCCCGGCTGCACGGTCATGACCGGTCGCACGCCGCCGAACGTGTAGGCGTACTGCGACCGCTCCGGCTTGAAGCTGATCTCCCTCATCGTGCGCTCCCTAGGTCGAATCCACTGCGTGGTGCGAGGTCCATGAGTTGGGTGACGTGCCGCTCGGAGAGCTCATCGACATGGGCCACGCCGAGCAGGCGCATGGTGCGGGTGATCTCGTCGGTGAGGATCTCGAGCGAGCGCACGACGCCGTCGTAACCGCCGGCCATGAGGCCGTAGAGGTAGGCGCGACCGACGAGCGTGGAGCGTGCTCCCATCGCGATCGCGGCCACGATGTCAGCGCCCGACATGATGCCGGTGTCGATGAGCAGCTCGACGTCGCGGCCCACCTCGCGGTTGACGATCGGCAGCAGGTGGAAGGGGATGGGTGCGCGGTCGAGCTGCCGACCGCCATGGTTCGACAGCACGATGCCGTCGACGCCGAGGTCGGTGAGCCGCTTCGCGTCCTCGAGTGATTGCACGCCCTTGATGACGAGTTTGCCGGGCCACTCCTGGCGGATCCAGCGCAGGTCGTCGAAGGTGACCGTGGGGTCGAACATGCGGTCGATGAGGTCCGCCACCGTCCCCTCCCAGTTGCTGAGGGAGGCGAACTCGAGGGGCGGTGTGGTGAGGAAGTTGAGCCACCACGCGGGACGGGGGATGGCGTTGAGGACGGTGCGCGGCGTGAGCGCCGGTGGGATCGACATGCCGTTGCGCTTGTCGCGCAGGCGGGCACCCGCGACGGGAACGTCGACGGTGACGAGCAGCACGTCGAAGTTCGCGGCCCGCGCCCGGCGGATGAGCTCGAGCGACTGCTCGCGTGCGGTCCACAGGTAGAGCTGGAACCAGCGCCGGCCCGCGGGCTGGACGGCGGCCACCTCCTCGATGGAGGCGGTGCCCATGGTCGAGAGGCTGAAGGGGATGCCGAACTCGGCGGCGGCCCGAGCCCCGGCCACCTCACCCTCGTGGTGCATCATCCGCGTGAACCCCGTGGGCGCGATGGCGAAGGGGAAGGCGCTGGGCCCGCCGAGCACGGTACGCGCGGTGGTGACCGTCGACACGTCGCGCAGGATGTTGGGGTGGAACTCGATGTTCGTGAATGCGCGTCGTGCCCGCGCCAGTGACAGTTCACCCTCGGCCGCGCCGTCGGTGTAGTCGAAGGGTGCCGTGGGCGTGCGGCGCTTCGCGATGGCGCGGAGGTCGCTGATGGTGAGTGCCGCAGCGAGGCGCCGACGCTTGCCGCTCGGCTCCCAGCGCTTGAAGCGCAGGAGCGGTGCGAGCTGTCGCGGTCGGGGGACCTGACGCCGGGTCACGACTACCTCCATGTGTATACGTTTTTGTGAAATGTGACACGATGATAGGGAAGCGTCCGAATTCCGCCAGCCCCTGTTTGATAACGTTTTGTGCACCGTGACGTCGCAGCGCCAGGCGGTTCCGCGCACCACGCACCCGGCGAATGGGGGATTGCACCATGGCACGTCCCGAGGACGCGGCAGCGGAATCCGGTCGCCTCAGCACCGAGGACGTGTACGAGCGTCTGCGCGGGATGATCCTCGACCACACCATCCCACCGTCGACCCGGGTCAACATCCACCGGCTGGCCGCGGAGCTCGGGGTGTCGGCGACTCCGGTGCGCGAGGCCCTGCGCCTCCTGCAGGGTGACAACCTGCTCGTCTCGACGTCGAACAAGGGCTACTCGACGACGCCGGTGCTCGATGCCGCCGGCGTCCGCGACCTCTTCGAGTTCCGGCTGCTCGTGGAGCCGTGGGCCGCGCGCTCCGCGGCAACGAACGGGCTGCGCAACCCCGCGCGCGAACTGGCCCGCGAGTTGGCGTCGTTCACCGCCGGGTCCGCCTCCCCGCAGCAGCACATGATCGCCCACGACAGCCGCTTCCATCGGGCGATCATGGTGGCGAGCGGCAACGGCGTCGTGCTGCAGGCCTTCACGCAGACGCACTGCCACCTGCACCTGTTCCGTATGTTCCGCGACTCCTGGGATTGGCGCACCACCCTGGAGCAGCATCGCGCCATCGCGGACGCGATCGCGGACGTTGACCCCCTCGCCGCGGAGACAGCCATGCGCAGCCACCTGCTGTCGTCGTACGAGGGCTTCATGCGCCTCATGCGCTTCACCGACGCGGCGCCGCTGACGGCGGAGGCGTACGCGACGCCGGACCTTGTGTCGACGACGGAGCGCGTGGCGGGTCGCCGCCGCCGGTAGCGTGTCCGCTGAGCCCGGAAGGGGTACCCAGTGACACCCGCAGACATCGACGGTCGCCTCACCTACGACGGCGACGACCTCGGCGCCAGCTACACCCCGGAGGCCACGCAGTTCCGGGTGTGGGCGCCGTCCGCGGATGCCGTCGACCTGGTGCTCTGGCGCGATGGCGTGCAGACCATCCCCATGCTCGCGGACCGGGGCGGCACCTGGCTCCTGCGGATCGAAGGCGATCTCCACGGCACCCGCTATCGCGTGCGCGCCGAGGTCGAGGGCGTCTGGCGCGAGGCCCTCGATCCCTACGCGCGGGCGAGCACCGTGAATGCCGGGCACAGTGTTGTCGTCGACCTGCGCCGCACCGACCCTGAGCGCTGGACACCCGCCCGCCCTGACTTCAGCGGCGAGCTCGTCGACGCCGTGTTCTACGAGCTGCACGTGCGTGACCTCTCGATCGACCCGGCGTCGGGCATCGGGGAGGCGCATCGTGGCCGCTTCCTTGCCCTCACCGACCACGGCACGCTCACGACGTCCGGCAACCGCTCGGGCATCGACCCCATCCGCGAGCTCGGTGTGACACACGTGCAGCTCATGCCCGTCTACGACTTCGGCTCCGTCGACGAGCAGGACGCGCTCGCCTACAACTGGGGCTACGACCCGGTGCAGTACAACGTGCCCGAGGGCAGTTACGCCACCGACCCGTCCGACCCGCTGTGCCGCATCCGCGAGTTCAAGCAGGCGGTGCAGTCGCTGCACGACGATGGCCTGCGCGTCGTCATGGACGTCGTCTACAACCACGTGTTCGATGCCGGAACCCATGCCTTCGAGCAGCTGGTGCCCGGCTACTGGTTCCGACGCAACCCCGACGGCACCCTCGCCAATGCGACCGCGTGCGGCAACGAGGTGGCGTCCGAACGGGCCATGGTGCGCCGGTACATCGTCGACTCGGTCACGTACTGGGCGCGCGAGTACCACATCGACGGCTTCCGCTTCGACCTCATGGGCATCCTCGACATCGAGACCATGCGAGCAGTGCGGGCCGCCCTCGACGCCATCGATCCCAGCATCGTGATGATCGGCGAGGGCTGGCAGATGGCCGACGTGCTGCCGGAGGCGCAGCGCGCCGACCAGCCGAACGCCGCCCTGCTGCCGCGCATCGGGCAGTTCAACGATCTCATGCGCGACGGCGTCAAGGGTTCGGTGTGGGACCACGGTGCCCGCGGCTGGATCCAGGGTGAGACGGCCGCCCGTCCCGCGGTGCTCGACGGCATCGTCGGCGTCGTGCGCTTCGGTGAGGCGATCGGTGGCAACTGGGGCGAGATCGAACCAGGGCAGGCCGTGAACTACGTCGAGGCCCACGACAACCTCACCCTGTACGACAAGCTGCATGCGAGCCTGCCCGATGCCGGTGACGCCGAACTGGCGCGCCTGTCGCGGCTGGCGACGTCGATCGTGCTGCTGTCGCAGGGCGTCCCGTTCCTGCACGCGGGGCAGGAGTTCCTGCGCACCAAGCACGGCGATGACAACAGCTACCGCTCCGGTGATGACGTGAACGCCCTGCGGTGGGAGCGTCGCATCACCTGGTTCGAGCTGGCCGAGTACGTCCGTGGTCTCATCGCACTGCGACGTGCGCACCCGGCCTTCCGCATGCGCGATGCCGATGCTGTGCGCCGCAACCTGCGCTTCCTCGACACCGCGCCCGAGGTGATCGCCTACACGCTGGATGGGGTCGCCTGCCGCGACATCTGGACCGAGATCGTGGTCGTGCACAACGCGGCACGGCACGCGCAGCAGGTGGCACTGCCGACACGCTCGCCGTGGGGCGTCGCCGTCGACGATTGGCGCGCTGGGTTCATCGTGCCCATGCGTGAGCCCGTGGCGTCCGTCGAGGTGGCGGAGCAGTCCACGATGGTGCTCTACCGCTAGGTGGGCACTCGTCGTCGCCAGCGTTGCGACGTCACGGTTCGGGGCGCCGCTCCCAGGCGCCCGGCGCCTCCAGGCGCACCCGCACCGCTTCGGGCAGCGTGCCGCGCACGATGTCGTCGAGCGTCACCTGCTCGAGCACGTCACGGATGGCGACGCGTGCTGCGATCCACACGTCCTGCAGGTGGTGCGCCGGCCCGGCGTAGGTGTGGTGCTCCGGACGCTCCCCGCGCACCGCGGCCAGCGGGCCATCGAGCACGCGCACGACCTCGGCCACCGTGATGGAGGCGGCGGGGCGCGCGAGGCGGTAGCCACCGTCCATCCCGCGGCGACTCTCGATGAGCGCGTGCTCGCGCAGGTCGCGCAGGATGGCCTCGAGGAACTTCGCGGGCACCTGCTGGGCCGTCGCGAGGTGCTCGCCCTTCACGAGGGCGGCAGGGTCTGCGTTGGCAGCGGCCGCGAGTTCGAGGAGGGCCCGCATGCCGTAGTCCGTCCGTGCCGAGATGTGCACGAGGCAATCCAAGCAGACGCGGGATCAGGCCGGCGCGAGGTCGCGTCGGTGGAAGCGCCACCATCCTGCGCCCAGCAGTGCGGCCGTGATGGCCAGGAGCACGACCTCCGGTGCCCAGGCCATCGGCGTCGCGGGGATGCGCGGCACATGCGTGAAGGGCGACAGGTCCAGGGCGAGCGACGGCCAGTGGAGCAGGGGCCCGACCTCACCGATGAGCATGCTGCCCGCGAGCGCGGCCCAGGCGAGCGCTGTGGCCCGCGGCGCCACGCCGATGAGCAGGAACGCGACGGCGGTGATCACCCAGATCGCGGGGAGTGACACCGCGGCCATGCCGAGATCCTGCGCGAGGCTGCCACCCTGCGGTGTGGTGTCGGCGAGCCGGAACCCGATGGCGAGCGTGGCCTGCAGTGCCGTGGTGGTGAGGAGTGCCGTCGCAACCTGGGCGCCATAGGCGCGGGTGCGCGAGACCGCGGTGGCGAGGAGGGGTTCGAGCCGCCCCGCCGCCTCCTCCGTACGCAGGCGGAGGGCGACGAGGATGCCGCACAGCGCCGTGATGAGCGCGACGAAGCCGAGCTCGAAGATGAGGAACGCCGTGGTCGCATTGCTGGTGCCGGCGACGCTCGTGAGCCAGGAGCGCATCCCGGCGCTGTCGAGCAGCGATGTCGCACTCGATGCGACGGCACCGAGCAGCAGGCTCAGGGCGACATAGCTGGCGAACAGGCCGATGAGCAGGCCTCGCTGCAGCCGCACCGTCAGTGCCAGTGGGGAGCGGAGCAGCGGTGAGGCGGTGGGACGCCCCGCCCGCTGTGGCAGGAGACCGGCGTCCAGGTCGCGTTGCGCCGCGAGTCGCAGCGCCGTGAGGGCCAGCGCCACGATCGCGAGCGGGAACAGGGCGAGCACCCACCAGCGGTCCCCCGCGAAGGCACGCACTTGGTCCTGCCACCCCACCGGGGACGCCCAGGCCCACCAGGCGCTCGCCTGTGGTGTGCCGGCCACGTCCGACGTGCCACGCAAAGCGAAGGATGCCGCGAGTGCGAGCAGTGCCAGCACATTCGCGGCGCGCGCCGACTGGGTGAGCTGCGCTGTCACACCCGCCAGCGCGGCGAAGGTGAGGCCCGTGAGCGCGCATGACAGGGCCCACGCCCACGCGCTGCTGGCAGGGAGCCCGGCAGCGGTGACGCCGAGGGCGTCCACCACGGCCAACAGCAGCATGGCGCCGCCGGTGAGGGTGAGGGCCGCCGTCACCGGTGCCCAGCGTCCGACGGCCAGTGCGCGGACGAGCTCGAGCCGGCCGGACTCCTCTTCCGTGCGCGTGTGTCGCGTGACGATGAGGATGGCGAGGATGGCTGCGAAGATGCCGCCGAAGCCGATGGGCTTGATCATGGCGACCGATCCGAGGGCATGCGGGTCCCAGACGCGTCCGTACATGAGGAGCATGGCGGGCAGTGCGTTCACGGCTGCCGCGGCGTCGAGACGGGAGCGAAAGTCCGGGTAGAGCGCGACCGCCGCCGCCGTGCCGCCCACGGCATAGAGCAGGTACGCGACGACCCACGAGGGCAGCACCACGCGATCGCGGCGCAGGGCGAGCCGCAGCAGGGTGCCGGTTCCGCGGAAGCCGTCCACTCATGCCCCTTGGTAGTGGGAGAGGAACAGTTCCTCGAGGGTGGGCGGCTGCGTTTCCAGCCCCAGGATGCCGAAGGGATGCAGGGCTGCGAGGAAGCTGTCCAGCGCATGCTGCTCGACGCTGCAGGTGACCGTGGTGTCGTCGCTCACGCAGTCGTGCACGCCGGCGATGGCCTCGAGCCCGGAGGCGGGGCGACGCAGCTGGGCGCGGACGCTGGTGCGGGTGAGGTGGCGCATGGAGGCGAGCGTGCCCGTCTCGACGATGCGGCCGGCGCGGATGATGCTGAGGCGATCGCACAGTGCCTCTGCCTCGGAGAGGATGTGGCTCGACAGCAGCACGGAACGCCCGTCCTGCTGCCATTCCCGCACCACGTCACGGAAGGTGCGCTCCATGAGCGGGTCCAGCCCGCTCGTCGGCTCGTCGAGGAGCAGGAGTTCGGCATCGGACGCGAGGGCGGCGATGAGGGCCACCTTCTGGCGGTTGCCCTTCGAGTAGGTGCGGGTGCGCTTCGTCGGGTCGAGTTCGAAGCGGGCGATGAGGGCGTCGCGCCGCTTCGATGCGATCCCGCCGCGGAGGCGGCCGAGCAGGTCGATCACCTCCCCTCCCGTGAGCGTCGGCCACAGGGCGACGTCACCAGGGACGGATGCCATGCGCCGGTGCACGGCAACGGCATCACGCCGTGCATCCAGCCCCAGCACGCGCACCGTGCCCGCATCGGGGGTGAGCAGGCCGAGCAGGCAGCGCAGCGTGGTGGTCTTGCCGGCACCGTTGGGGCCGAGGAAGCCGTGCACCTCGCCCGCGTCCACCGTGAGCTCGAGGCCATCGAGTGCCGTGGTGCTGCCGAATGCCTTCACGAGTCCGTGGACCTCGATGACCGGTGCCATGTCGGCGACTGTACGCGCGTGCTCGACTCCCTGCCGCGGATCGGCGGCGCCTCGTCGCGTGGGCGCTGGACGCCGTCAGACGTTGGCGCGCACCCAGGCGGCCAGATGGTGCGAGCACTGCAGGACGGAGTCGACCCAGGACTGCGACGCGGTGTCGTCGGCACGGTCGCTCACGTGCTTCACCATGGTGAGGCTGATGCCCGCGTGCGCGGCCGCCTTCGCGATGGCGTAGCCCTCCATGTCGACGATGTCGGCCACCACGGCGAGCAGCGCACGCTCACCGGCATCGGCGATGAAGCGGTCACCGGTCGCGAGGATGAGGCCCTCGCGGGCCAGGTTGATCGGCAGGCTGCAATGCACCTCGGCAACGGCGAAGATGGCGTCATCGTCGACATCGTGCTCGAGCACCGTGCGCACGAGGTGGGTGCCCTCGACGTGGTCCTTCAAGCCACCGGCGGTGCCGAGGTTGATGAGCTCGCGTGGGCGCGTGGTGTTGATGGCCGTGGCGACGGCGACGGCCGCATTCACCTTGCCAGCGCCCGTGACGAGCAGGGGCAGTCCGAGATCGCGCAGGGCCACGGCCTCCTGCTCCAGGGCGACGACGAGCAGCGGCCGGTCGGGGCCGATGGTGCCGTGCAGCTGCATGGTTGCAGGCTATCGGCAGGAGGCGACAGGGGAGTCAGCCCACGCTGGTCGCCGGCTCGTCGCGCAAGGCCGCGCCGAGCCGAGTCATGGTGGCGCGCAGTCGCTCGCCGATGGTCGCGGCCTCGCGATCGTCCTTCGCGACGCAGGTCATGGAGACGGTGGCGCGCACGGGCGTGTGACGGAAGGCGAGTTGCACGTCGATCTCACCGTGCAGCTCGGTGACGATCACGATGTGGTCGGGGATGTCGAGGAGGGCGAAGCTGCCGCCGAAGGCCTGCTCGCCGTCCACGAACTCGATGGTGGCGCCGCGCCCGCCAGAGAAGCGCGTGGGGGTTGCCAGCCAGCGCTCGAGGCCCGCCGCGGTGGTGAGCAGTGCGATCGCCTGGGGCCCCGCGATCGCGAGGTCGAACACGCCCGACTCCACCACACGGGGACCCGTGTAGGGCTTTGGCGCCGACTGGGTGCCGAACCATGACCTGCCCATGTGCTCCCCCGTTCAGTTGGCGGCCGTGCGCCGGATGCCCCAGCGGACGGTCCATGACTCGGACGGCTCCAGCCAGTGCAGGTCGGTGCCCGTCTGCAGGGCATTCGCGGGTGCGGTCTGCGGCTCGATGCCGATGCCGTGCAGACCCGGCGCCGCCCATGGGAAGTCGCGCTTGGTGAACAGCTGCAGGTACGGCATCGCGGCGTCCTGCCACACCTCGGCGCCGCTGCCGTCACCGTAGGTGATGCGGGTGCGGGCCAGGCCGTCGCCCTCGCGGGTGAGCTGGGTGAAGCAGTGGTCCAGCGACAGGTCTGCCATGCGCACCGGTGCGGAGGGGACGACGTCGACGGTGTCCGGTGACAGCAGCGCACCCGTCGGGATGAGGGTGGCGTCGTTGTCGCAGACGGCCTTGGCCGGGACGGTGATGGTGCACGCGTCGTCGTACGCGAGGTACGGGTGCACCCCGACGGCAACCGGCAGGCGGCGGTCAGCGAGGTTGGTGGCGCCGATCGTGCAGGTGAGCCCATTGGGTCCGAGTGCGTACGAGACCTCGATGCGCAGCGGCCAGGGGTAGGCCGCATCGGCACCGAGCGTGTGGGCCATGAGGATCGAGGATGTGGTGAAGCCGGCCACGTCGAAGTCGCGATGGTGCACGAGCCCGTGCAGGGCATGGCCATGGTCGTCGTTGGCCTGCGCGCGGTACTCGATGCCATCGAGCGACCAGTGCGCGCCGCGCAGGCGGTTCGGCCAGGGCGCCAGGGTGAAGCCACCGAACCAGCGCTCGCGTGCGGCCTCCGTGTCGGCGGGGATGATGGCGCGACCGTCGATGGTGAGCCCGTTGAGGCTGGCGCCGAGGGAGCGCACCACCGCCTCCGACGCGTGGGTGCCGTCGGACCAGGTGAGGACGATGGGAGCGCTGCCGGGCATGGGCACGGGTCCATTCTGTGTGACCGTGGAGGTGCACGCGATCGTATGCCAGGCCTGCGACACGTGGGGCATGGGCGGGGATCGAGCCGACCGCGGACGACAGCGCACCGCCGTCACGGGGCGGGGCTTGGCGTTGTCGGGGGAGGCTCGTAGGTTGGCCGGTATGCGCCGTTCCCGCCTGCTGCTCGCCGTCGCCGCGTCCGTCGTGGCCGTCGGCGTGGTGCTCGGGTTCGGCCCCGTCCATCCGTTCGCGTCCGCCGCCACCGGCGGCTCGGCGCCGCGCGTGCTGAGCGTCGGCACGGTGCGTCCGGCGCAGGTGGTGGTGCCGGCGGGCCCTGCGAAGGCCCGGCCACTCGTGCTCGTGCTGCACGGCTACGGCAGCAGCGGCGCCGCGATCGACCGCTACCTGCGCCTGCGGGCAGCGGCGGCTGCGCGAGGTGTTGTGCTCGCCTTCCCCGACGGCACCCTTGAGAACGGCAATGGCAACCGCTTCTGGAACGCCACGAACAACTGCTGCGACTTCTACAACAGCGGCGTCGATGACTCCGCCTATCTGGCCTCGCTCGTCGATGCCATTGCGCAGCAGACGCCGATCGATCGTGCGCGCGTGTACGCCTTCGGCCATTCGAACGGTGGGTTCATGGCCTACCGGCTGGCCTGCGACCACGCCGACACCTTCGCCGCGGTGGCCGTGCTGGCGGGTGCGACCTTCGCCGACAAGGCGCGCTGCGCACCCTCGAAGCCGGTGAGCGTGCTCTCGATCAACGGCACGGCCGACTACATCGTGAACATCGCCGGTGGGCCGGAGTTCGACCCCTACCCATCGACCGCCACCTCCCTGCGCTACTGGGCGTCCTACGACGGGTGCGGCCCCAACGTGACGCTGCGGCGCACGGGGACGCTGCACCTGCTCGCCACCGGTACGAAGCGGGAGACCACGACGTTCTCGTCGCGCCCGTGCCCGGCCGGGGTGAACGTCGACTTCTGGCGCATGGCCGGTGCGCCCCATTCGCCCAACTTCAACACCAGCTTCGGGTCAGACGTGCTCGCGTGGTTGCTGCGCCACCATCGCTGATGCGGGTTGCAGCCCGGAGCGCCCTGCTTCGGCGGTTGCCCGCTGGGTGACCGTGTGACGGTCACGGCGTGCGGGATCGGGGTGGGACGGGTCCACGGCTGACACTCGCGCAACGCAAGAGGGGCCGGGCATCCGCCCGACCCCTCCGGTCGCGATCCGGCGCGCAGGGCGCCGGGAGTGGCGTCACTTCTGCAGTGCAGCCTGGATGTTGAGCTCGATGGTGACCTTCTCGCCAACGAGGACGCCGCCGGTCTCGAGGGCCGCGTTCCACTCCATGCCGAAGTCCTTGCGGTTGATCTCGCCCTTGGCCTCGAAGCCGGCCTTCGTGTTACCCCACGGGTCGGTGTTCACGCCGATGAACTCGACATCGAGCGTGACCGACTTGGTGACGCCGCGCATCGTGAGGTCGCCGACGAGCGTGAAGTCGTTGCCCTTGGCCGAGAAGGAGGTGGAGTTGAAGGTCCACGTGGGGTGGTTCTCGACGTCGAAGAAGTCGCCGGACTTGATGTGACCGTCGCGGTTCTCGTCACGGGTGTTGATCGTGGCGGCGTCGATCGTCGCCTGCACCGATGCGTTGTCCTCGGTCACGGTGATGGTGCCCGCGACGCCGCTGAGCGAGCCGCGAACCTTCGACACCATAAGGTGGCGGACGGTGAAGCCGACCTCCGAGTGCGAGGGGTCGATGGCCCAGGTGCCTGCGGTGAGGCCGTTGGCGATTGCCATGGTGTGTGCTCCCAAATCAGTTGAACCGTACATGGTTGATGCGACAACTATAACAGGGTCCTTTGGCCCGTCCAACCATCCCGTGTTCGGGTTGCGCCAACACCGGGTGAACGGTTCGGTGCGGGTCCGCAGGGCGTCGGCGGGTCGGTCGGGGTGGGACCTCGTCAACGACGGTGGCGCGAGGCGGCGCCCGGACGTCCCACCGGTGTCTCCTGCGCCACCGTCAGCAGCCCCTCGGCGGTGGCCTGATCCACGACGAGGTCGGTCACCACGTGCGCGCGGAGTGCCGCGAGGAGGGGCAGCACCTTCGCGTCACCTGCGGCGACGCAGATGCGACGGGGGATGCGGGTGAGCATGCGCGGGGTGGGCCCGGTGGCGCGACGGTTCATTGCGATGTCGGCGTAGGTGCCGTCGGCGCGCAGCATCACCGTGCAGACGTCGCCGACGACACCCTCGTCCGCGAGCAGGCGCATGTCCGCCGCATCGAGGTAGTCACCGGCATACACCTCCGACGGCAGCTCGCCCGAGGGAGACCCGACGCCGAAGATGGCCACATCCACCGTCTGTTGCGCCTCGAGGATGCGGCGGACTGAGCGCTCGCGCCACATGGCCGCTCGCGTCTCGGGGAAGTCGAAGAAGGCCGGCACCGGGAAGTGCAGCACGTCCGCGTCGAAGGCCTGGGCGAAGGCCCCGATGAGGCTTCCCGCGTGCGTGACGCCGGTGCTCGTCGGATTGGCCGCACCGTTCAGCTGCAGCACGGTGACACCACGGCGTGGGCGTGGGCGGAGGTGCTGGGCGACGGCGCTCATGGTCGTGCCCCAGGCGACACCGAGGGTGCAGCCGTCGACGACGAGATCCTCAAGCAGGTGCGCGGCGAGCCGGGATGCGGCCTCCAGACGCACCACCGTGGTGGCGTGCCCTGCGATCGGTGCCACGTGTACGGCGATGCGAAAGCGCTTGGCTAGCGCGTCGGTGGCACGCGAGGACGCCGTGGCCTCGTCGGCCATGGTGATGCGCACCATGCCGGTGTCCCGGGCATCGCGCAGGAGGCGGGAGACGGTGGATCGCGAGACCCCGAGGTCTCGCGCGATCGTCTCCATGGTCTCCTGCTGCAGGTAGTAGAGCATGGCGGCACGACGCATGGTGTCGCGCTTGCTGGGAGTGGCCGGCACGTGTGCACCAATCAGCGGCTGGGTGATGAAGAGATGCACAAGTGTGCAATCCGCTTGCGCATGTGTGCAAGAGCGGGGAGGCTCATAGCGAAGAACGAAAGGACCCGCCATGACCGAGGCGATGACGCAGGAATCGCGTACCCAGGCACTGGATGCCATGTGCGATGACGAGGGGCTCGACATCCTGGTGATCGGCGGGGGCATCACCGGTGTGGGAGCGGCGCTGGATGCGGCGACGCGCGGGCTGCGCGTCGGCATCGTCGAGGCCGAGGACTGGGCCAGTGGCACCTCGCAGTGGTCGTCGAAGCTGGTGCACGGGGGCCTGCGCTACCTGCAGATGCTGGACTTCGCCCTGGTGCATGAGGCACTCACCGAGCGCGACCTCCTGCTCCGCGATCTCGCGCCCCACCTCGTGAAGCCGGTGTCCTTCCTCTTCCCGCTCGAACACCGCGTGTGGCAGCGCGCGTACGTCGGTGCCGGTGTGGCGCTGTACGACGTGCTGGCCTCGCTGTCGGCGCGCAAGCGGGCGATGCCGCTGCACCGACATGTGCTGCGCAACGGCATCTCCCGACTGTTCCCCGACGTGCGTACGGATCGCGCCATCGGTGCCATCCGCTACTGGGACGCTGCCGTTGATGACGCCCGCTTGGTACTCACCGTGCTGCGCACGGCGGTCTCCTACGGTGCTCACGCCGCTGCGCGCGTGCAGGTGCTGGAACTCACGCGTGACGGTGGACGGGTCACGGGTGCGATCGTGGAGGATCGAGAGACCGGCGAGCGCCGCACCATCCGCGCCCGAAGCGTGATCTCCGCGGCGGGCGTCTGGACCGAGGAGGTTGAGGGCCTCGCGGGCACGGATGGTGGCTTGCGCGTGCTCGCATCCAAGGGCGTGCACATCGTTGTCCCGCGCGAGCGCCTGCACGGTGATGCGGGACTCATCCTGCAGACCGATCGCTCCGTGCTCTTCATCATCCCGTGGTCGCGCTACTGGATCATCGGCACGACAGACACCCCGTGGACGGAGGGCCTGCGGCACCCCGCCGCGACATCGGCCGATATCGACTACGTGCTGGCGCAGGCCAACACCGTGCTGCGCACGCCGCTCACCCGCGAAGACATCATCGGTGTGTTCGCGGGCCTGCGGCCGCTTCTGCAGCCGGGCACGAAGGGCGGCACCACGTCGACGAAGGTGAGCCGTGAGCACACCGTCGCCTCGCCTGTGCCGGGCCTCACCGTGATCGCCGGTGGCAAGCTCACGACGTACCGCGTCATGGCTGCGGATGCCGTCGACTTCGCGTTGCGCGACGTGCCTGAGCCGCCGCCGTCCGTCACCGACACCATCCCGCTGCTCGGCGCCGTCGGCCTCGGGGCCATTCGCAACCGCGCCCGGCACTACCGCCGCGCCTACGGGTGGTCGCAGCCGATGATGGAGCACCTGTTCCATCGCTATGGCTCGATGGTGGAGGAACTCGTAGCCCGCGTTGAGGAGCAGCCGGATCTCGCTCGGCCGCTCGAGCATGCTCCGGACTACCTGCGCGTCGAGATCGCCTATGCGGCCTCGCATGAGGGCGTGCTGCACCTCACCGACGTCATGCTCCATCGCACACGACTGGTGTACGAGATTCGGGACGGCGGCCGTGCGGCTCTGCCGGAAATCCTTGCGATTGTGGGCGACACCCTCGGCTGGGATGCGGAACGACGTGCGGCGGAGGCGGCTGCGTATGAACGCCTGCACGATGCCGTGTGGGAGGCCACAACCATGCCCGACGATGCGAGTGCCGAGCGTCACCTGCGCGAGGCGGACAGGCCGCACCCACCTGTCGATGCCGTGCGGTAGGCGCGCGCGGTAGCCATGCAGGCGCACGGTTGCGCGTGATTCGTCGTATCGCGTGTCTGCGCTTCTCGGTGGCGGACGGACGGGCCTCAGCCACCGGACAGGTCTCAGGTGTTGGCGTTCGCCACCAGCCATTTGGCCGTATCGACATCAGTGACGAGCGTGTTGAGCCACTTGCCGCGCAGCGCGGCCCGAATGGGCACGCACTTGCTTGGGCCGCCGCCCACACCGATGCGCTTTGGTGTGTGCTGCAGCTGCTCAAGGGTGACGCCGATGACGAGGGCGTCCAACTCGGAGTGCACGGGGCTGCCGTCCTCGGCGATGAAGCGCAGGTTCACCTGTCCCACCGCGCCGAGTGACCGGGCGAATGCGAACTGCTCCTCCGTGAAGAAGTTGTCGCCCGGGCCCAGCGCGCCGGTCGCCTCGCACCCGGCGATGCCCGAGAGTGCTACGTCCAGGGTGTTGAACATGGCGAGCGCGTCCTGTGCGTGTGAGTCATGCATGAGCAGGCCATCGCGCATGGCAACGCTCGTCGTCACTCCGGGGACGCGGAGGAATCGCGGCGTGGCGCCGAGGAGTCTGGCCAGCGTGGCCGTGGCCTGCGCGGACTCGTGTTGCAGCGCCGGTTGCCCGACGTCCCCGAGCATCTCGACGACGGTCTCGACGGTCGACCCTGCCACCGGGTCGAGGGCGCTGATGGCGGCGCGCAGGGATCGGCTCCATGAAGTGAGCCCGAGTCGCTCGGCCCCTGCCAGGAGCCCAGGCATCTGCTGGGCCAATGCGATGCCGAGGTCGCGGATGAGTGCCTCTTCGTCGTTCGGGTCGCTCACCTCGGTGACGCGGGCATCCTGCAGCCCGTAGGCCTGCTCCAGCGCCCCCTCGAGCTCCGCATGCAATCCATCCGGGACCAGCACCGTCGTCCGGACGATGTGCATGGCCGTGGCGGCTTCCAGCAGGCGCGAGACCTGGGGCTGTGAGATGCCGAACCTGCGGGCGATCTCCGTCTGCTTCATCCCGTGCTGGTGGTAGAGCAGCGCCACCTTCGTCACCAGGCGCTGGTACTCAGCGTCGACCGTTGTCGTCACGGCTGCTCCTCGATTCCCCGTTGATCGCGACGGCCTCTCGATGCATATACCGTGTGAGCATAACGATTCGGTATAGCCATTGACAGCACCGCTTCGCTGGAAATTACAGTACGCATAGGCATATAAGTCAAGCATAAAAATGCAGACTTGCCGGATTGCGGTCCCCGCCGTGATCACCCCAGAGAAGGAGAACCCATGGCAGTTTCCCGCAAGGCGCTGGCACTCGCCGGTGTCGCCGCGACCAGCCTCGCGCTCGTCGCTGGGCCGGTTCCGGCGAACGCGGCGAACAAGATCACGATCGGTGTTTCGGTCGCTGATCAGAAGTCGCTCTTCTACATCGCGGCCGTCGATGGCATGCGCAAGGAGGCGGCGAAGGAGGGCGTGAACCTTGTCGTCCTGTCCGCCGACAACAACTCCACCCAGCAGGTGAACCAGGTGAACGACCTCATCACCCAACAGGTGCAGGCGCTCATCTTCATTGCGCAGGATGCAACCTCGGCTGCGGCAGGTGTGAAGGCTGCCAATGCCGCCAACATCCCCGTCATCGCAGTCGATGAGAAGCCCGAGTCGGGCAACGGACAGCTTGCCACCTACATCGCCACGGACTCCGTGAAGGCCGCACGCAACTTGTGCACCTGGATGTTCAAGCAGATGGGCAACAAGGGCGAGATCGGCATCCTGCACGGCGTCCTTGGCTCCACGGCCGAGACAGAGCGGACGAAGGGCTGCCAGCAGGCCCTGAAGAAGACCCCGGGCATCAAGGTCGTCGCCGAGGCCACGGCGAACTGGGACGAGACGCAGGCCTACAAGGCCGCGCAGAACATGCTCCAGGGCCACCCGAAGATGAAAGCCATCTTCGGTGAGTCGGACGCGATGGGTCTCGGCGCCGCGAAGGCCGCCCGCGACGCAAAGCGCAAGATCATCTCGGTCGGCATTGACGGCTTCCCCACCATGGTCGCCGGCATTCGTCAGGGCCTCACCCAGGCCACACAGGCCCAGATCCCCTACGTCATGGGTCAGATGGCCGTGAAGGACTCGGTGCTCATCGTGAACGGCAAGGGCACGTCGGTGCCGAAGTGGCAGTGGCAGAACACCGTCCTGGTGACGAAGGCCAACGCGAAGAAGGTCAACACGGTCAACTTCTACGGGCCGAACGTCAAGTGAAAACCCGGTCGGCCGCCCGAGGTGGAGATCGGGCGGCCGACCGAGACCCCAGATGGAAGGTGATCTCATGGTAGCGACGGATGGAGTGACCGGGGCAGGTCGTGCTCTGGTCGTCACCGACCTCGTGAAGTCCTTTGCCGGGGTGACGGTCCTGCACTCGGTAAACCTCGGCGTCCGTGCCGGCTCGGTCGTCGGGCTCATCGGCGAGAACGGTGCCGGCAAGTCGACGACGAGCAGCATCATCGCCGGCATCCAGCAACCCGATTCCGGTTTGATGACGATCGACGGCGTCGCATACGCGCCCGCCAGCCCCGCGGACGCCCTGGCGTCCGGCGTCGCACTCATCCATCAGGAGATCCGAACCGTTCCCCACCTCTCCATTGCCGAGAACATCTTCCTCGGCCGCCTCCCTCGGGCGGGGTTACGCGTCGACCGGGACGCCATGGTGGAGCAGGCCCGCGAGGTCCTACGCAAGCTCGGAATCGACATCGACCCCCGACGCCCGGTGCGCGGCCTCTCGATCGCCATGCAGCAGAGCATCGAGATCGCCAAGGCGATCACGCGCAACCCGCGCTATGTCATCTTCGACGAGCCGTCCGCATCGCTCACAAACCAGGAGACCGATCGGGTCCTGCATCAGATCTCAGTCCTCCGCGAGCACGGCGCCGGCATCATCTACATCTCCCACCGCCTGGAGGAAGTGCGCACCATCTCCGACGAGATCGTGTGCATGCGCGACGGCAACGTCGTGGCGACCTGGCAGTCCGGTGACGTCCCGCAGCGGGAGCTCGTGCGCGCCATGGTCGGACGTGACTTCGTCTTCGGCCACGAGGCCCCGGCTCCCGCCAGTCCGGAGGTCGTGCTCGAGGTCCACGACCTCAGCCGCAAGGGTGTGTTCGACGGCATCGACTTTACGGTGGCGAAGGGCGAGATCCTCGGCATTGCGGGCCTCGTGGGCGCCGGGCGCACCGAGGTGGTGCGCGCCATCGCTGGGGTCGACAAGGCCGATGGTGGTGCAGTCACCGTGGAAGGGCGCAAGATTCGCCTTCGCAACCCGGGCCACGCGCTCAAGGCCGGCATCGTCATGGTGCCAGAGGATCGCAAGCAGCAGGGCCTCAATCTCACACTCGACTCGTCCCGGAACATCGTCTCCCCCTGGGAGCGCATCCTGCGCGTCCGTGGCATCGTGACGAAGGGATGGATCAACCGCATCGCGGAGGACAGTCGCACCGCCTTCGACATCCGGGGCAGCCTTGACCGTCCCGTCGTGCGACTGTCCGGTGGCAACCAGCAGAAGGTGCTCCTTGCCAAGTGGCTGGTACGCCAACCCAAGGTGCTCATCCTCGATGAGCCGACGCGCGGCGTGGACGTCGGGGCGAAGATGTCCATCTACGCCATCATCCGCGACTATGCCGCACGCGGCGTCGCCGTCATCCTCGTCTCCTCCGAGTTGGAGGAGGTCCTCGGCCTCGCACATCGCGTGCTTGTCATGTCCGGCGGGCGTCAGATCGCAGTGCTCCCGCGCGACGAGGCCACCTCCGAGACCGTCATGAGCCTCGCCGTCCCCCAGACCATTGCATGACGAGGACCACGGGAGTCCGAATGCCATCGAACCAAGCACAGGAAGCCGCACCTATGAGCACGAACACCGATTCCGCCGACGAGTCACCGTCGGCCTCGCGAATGCTGGCGCGCAAGCGCTCTGCGATGCGCATCTTCGGCGGCCCCACCATAGGCCTGGTGGTCATGTTCATCGGCCTGACGTTGAAGTCGCCCTACTTTCTCACCGTCCGCAACCTCGGCAACATCCTGAGCCAGATCACGGACATCGGTGTTCTGGCCGCGGGAGCCACCCTCGTGATCCTCATTGCCGGCATTGACCTGTCGGTGGCGGCAAACATGGCCCTCACCATGATGTTCACCGCGTCGCTGTACGCGGACCACCACTGGCCCTTTGTCGTGACGCTCATCGCCGGGCTCCTTCTCGGAGCCTTCGTGGGCGCTATCAACGGCTTACTCGCCACCTACGGAAAGGTGCAGCCCTTCGTCGCCACCCTCGCCACCATGTCGGCCTGCCTCGGCCTTGCTCTCGTCATCACCGATGGCAACACCATCAACGGCTTCCCCACGTGGTTCGTGAACTTCGCGACGGTTGACCTCTTCGGCTTCCTGCCCCTGCAGGCCGTCATCATGATGCTCATCTACCTCGCCCTCGCATTCTGGCTTCGCTTCCGTCCGGGCGGGCGTGCGCTGTACGCCATCGGTGGCAACGAGGAAGTCGCGCGTCTCTCGGGCATCCCAGTCCTTCGGATGAAGACTCTGGTCTACATGATCGCCGGCGCTCTGGCGGCAGTCGCTGGCTGGGTCGACATTTCGACGCTCGACTCAGCGCAGCCCACCGCCGGTGCGAACTACCTGTTGAACGTCATCGCGGTCGTCGTCATCGGTGGGGCAAGCCTCTCCGGCGGTGTCGGCACGATGGGCAGCACCTTCATCGGCCTGCTCATCATCGGCGTCCTGAACAACGGACTGTCCCTCACCGGCGTCAACCCCAATCTGCAGCCGGTGGTGGTTGGCGCGGTGATCCTTGCCGCAGTCCTCACCGACCGCAATGCACGCAAGGCGCACGGCTGACGCCGGCACGAAAGGAACCCCATTCATGTCCAACGAACTCGAGACGAAGACGCTCCTCGAGATGCAGCGACGCATGCTTCGCATCCGCTACTTCGACGAGCGCGCGTCCAAGATGCTGAAGCGCGGCCTCATTCCCGGTGCCCTGCACACGAGCATTGGCCAGGAGGCTCAGGTTGTCGGTGCCTGCATGGCCCTCGGCGACGCCGACTACATGACGGGAAACCACCGTAGCCACGGTCACCCGATCGGCAAGGGGTCCCCCCTCGGCCCACTCATGGCGGAGCTCGTCGGCAAGGCCACGGGCATCTGCAAGGGCAAGGGCGGATCGCTGCACCTCGCCGACTTCTCACTCGGCAGCCTCGGCGAGTCCGGCATCGTGGGGGGCAACATCCCGATCGCTCTCGGTGCAGGCCTCTCGTCCAAGGTGCTCGGCAATGATCGCGTCGTACTCTCGTTCTTCGGCGACGGTGCGGCGAACCAGGGGTCGCTCTATGAGTCGATGAACATGGCCGGCGTCTGGAAGCTTCCCGTCGTCTTCCTATGCGAGAACAATCACTATGCGCTCTCGACACCGGCGCACACGGTGACCTCCGGTCGCATCGTCGATCGGGCCGCCGGCTTCGGGATCCCCGGAGTCCGCGTCGAGAACGGCCAGAACGTGCTGGCGGTCTACGAAGCCGTGCGTGACGCCGTCGATCGTGCCCGCCGCGGTGAGGGTCCGACGCTCATTGAGGTCATGACGTACCGCTTCCGAGAGCACAGTGAAGGACTCAAACTCGGTGTCGATTACCGCGATGCTGACGAGAAGGAGCAGTGGCTCCAGCGTGACCCGATCGCGATCATGCGTGAGTGGCTCATCGCCGAGGGATGGGCCACTGCCGATGAACTCGATGCGCTGGACAATGAGGTGCTCGACGAGGTCGAGGCCGCCTACCAATTCGCGGACAGCAGCCCGTACCCGGATGCCTCTGTTGCCTTCGAGGACCTCTACACGGAAGTGGCAGGAGCAGGCCGATGAGCATCATGACCTATCTCGGCGCGATCGGCGCTGCACAGCGAGAGGCCCTCACTGCGGATGAGCGTGTCGTCCTCATCGGCGAGGACGTTGAAGCGAACGTCTACGGCACCACCGGCGGCACGGGCAAGAGCCGTGCGGCAGAGGGCGACTTCCTCCAGACCTTCGGACGTAACCGCATCCGAAACACCCCGATCTCGGAGGAGTCAATCGTCGGCGCTGCTGCGGGCGCTGCGATGACGGGCCTCCGGCCGATCGTCGACCTTTCGTACTCGTCGTTCCTCTACATGGCCATGGACCAGTTCGTGAATCAGGTGGCGAAGAACCGCTACATGTTCGGCGGACAGGCATCGATGCCGGTGGTGTTCCGCTCGGCCATGTTCTACGGCCTCAACACAGGTGCGCATCACTCGGATCGTCCCTATCCCATGTTCATGAACGTGCCGGGCCTCAAGATCATCGCGCCTGCATCGCCGTCGGATGCGAAGGGCCTGCTCCGCAGCGCCATCGACTCCGATGACCCGGTGCTCTCCTTCGAGGCCTGCCCACTGTGGGGCATGAAGGAGGAGGTGCAGGATGACGAATACTTCATCCCGCTCGGCGTCGGACGCACTCTGCGTGAAGGTTCGGACGTCACGATCGTCGCCATCTCCGGCGGCGTCATCGAGGCCACTGCCGCCGCGGATGCACTGGCCGCGGAGGGTGTGACCGCGGAGGTGTTCGACCCCCGCACCCTGGTGCCACTCGACGTCGACGGCATCATCAAGGCCGTCGAGAAGACCGGGCGTCTCGTCATCGTCGATCCGGCCCATCGCACCTGTGGTGCGGCCGCCGAGGTGTCCGCGCTCGTCGCTGAGCACGCCTTCTCGTCGCTCAAGGCGCCCATCGTGCGCCTCACCGCGCCGGACATGCAGATCCCCTTCAGCCCAGCGCTGGAGAAGCAGATGTACCCCAAGCGCGACGGCATCGCCGCCGCCGTGCGAACCATGCTCGGCCTGGCCGGAGCGGCCGCGTAAGCGGCGGACTGAAAGGAAACGAAATGCGAGTCGAAGTCCTCCTCCCGCAATGGGGCATGGGCATGAGCGAGGGTGTCATCAACGCCTGGTTGAAAAACGTCGGTGACACGGTTGTGGAGGACGAGCCCATCGCGGATGTGAGCGCTGAGAAGGTCGATGAGGAGCTGCTTGCTCCGGAGTCGGGCACGCTCGTTGAGATCTTGGCGCAGCCGGGTGACACCGTCGAGGTGCGCACCGTCGTCGCCATCATCGAGACCGCCGACTGACCATCCACACGAAGACACATCGGAGGAGCACCATGGGAACCCCGCAGACGAACGTCGACCTCATCGTCGTCGGCGCCGGCATCAATGGCATCGGCATCGCGCGTGATGCCGCGCTGCGTGGGCTCTCCGTGGTGCTCCTCGAGCAGGAGGACGTGTGCGCGGGAGTCTCCGCATGGTCGGGACGCCTCGTGCACGGTGGCCTGCGCTACCTGGAGCACCTCGACTTCGGGCTCGTGTACGAGTCGCTGTCGGAACGCGAGCGCCTGTTCCGAGACGCACCGCATCTTGTGAAGCCGGTGTCGTGGATGATGCCGATGTTTCGACACAACCAGCGTCCCGGCTGGATGGTCGAGCTCGGCATGATCCTGTTCGACGTGCTTTCCCTGAAGAAGTCGGCGCCGTGGCACCGCTACCTCGGGCGGCGCAGGACCGTCGAGCGATTCCCAGGCGTCGCCGGTGAAGGGCTCAAGGGCTCCGTCGTCTTCTACGACGGTCAGGTGGAGTACGCGGAACGCCTCTGCGTCGAGCTCACGGTCGATGCCATCGACAACGGCGCCGACGTGCGCACCCACAGTCGGGTCACGGCCCCGATTCTTAGCGACGGTCATGTCGTCGGCGTGCGCTACATGAACACCCTCACCGGCGAGGAGGGAGAGGTCCTCGCCCCCATCGTCATGAACGCGGCCGGGCCGTGGATCGACCGGCTCTTCACGGTGCCCGACCGTCCGCAGCCGCGTCTCAACGGCGGCACGAAGGGCAGCCACCTCATCGTCGATCCCTTCCCGGGTGCACCGACGGACGTCGTCTACTACGAGTCCCGCGTCGACGGTCGACTCGTTCTCGTCATCCCGTGGTTCGGCCGCTACATGCTCGGCACCACGGACATCCGCTTCGAGCGTGACCCCGATGATGCGCGCTGCGACATCGGTGAGGCCGAATACCTCCTCGGCGAGGTGAACGCACTCGTCCCGGGTGCGAACCTCACGTTGGACGACGTGCTCTACACGTACAGCGGCGTGCGACCCCTGCCGTATGTGCCGAACAAGGCGGAGTCGAAAGTGCCCCGCACCCATGTCCTGCATGACCATGCCGCACACGGCCTTCCGGGTCTCATCACGGTCGTCGGCGGCAAGCTCACCACGTTCCGCAAGCTCGCGGAGGATGCGGTCGATCTGGTGATGCGCATGCGCGGTGGCGAAGGGCGCAGCACCGTCACCCGTCGTCGTCCCTACCCCGGTGCCATTGGTCCGTCGGTTGCAGAGACGCGCACGCGGTTGCTTGCAGGGGGCGCCGGGGCGCGAACCGCGGAGCGTCTGTCCTCGCTCTACGGCAGCCGTGCGCTCGCCATCTGGAACCTCGTCACCATGACCCCGGATCTCGCCCGCGTCATTGATGAGGGCGCCGGTGCCATCGCGGCCGAGGTCGCCTTCGCGGTTCGCTCGGAGTTCGCCCTCACCCTCACTGACGTTATGGCCCGACGCAGCCTCCTCGCCTTTGAGCCGCAGCACGGACTCGCCGCCGTAGATGACGTCATCGCCATCATGGCCGACCTCCTCGGATGGGACGAGGCGCGCCGCAGCCGTGAGATCGAGGGCTACCGCGAGTGGCTCGACCACCTCGCCATCCCGGATCCCAGTGGTCCTCGATCGGCAAGCTTCGGCGCCGGAACCCCGGGGTCGGCGCGATGAGCCGCGATCTCATCCTCGCCATCGACACCGGCTCGAGCAGCTGTCGTGCGGTGCTCGTCGACACCGCGGGCACCATCATCGCGGACGGTCGCGCATCCGTCCCCTGGAAGTACCCGCGCCAGAACTGGGTCGAGATGGACCCGATCGCGCTGTGGGACGCGACGCGGAGTGCGATCACCGAGGCCGTCGCGAAGGTCGACGCTGCGGATGTCGTCGCCGTCGGTGTTACGAGTCACCGCGAGACCGTCATCATGTGGGACCGTCGCACCGGTGCTCCGGCGCACGACGCGGTCGTCTGGATCTCCCAGCAGACCGACGACATCGTCCGTCGCTGGGAGGACGATGGCCTCGCACCAATGTTCGAGCAGCGCACCGGCCTGCGCAATGACTCCTTCTTCTCTGCCGCGAAGGTCGTGTGGCTGCTCGAGGAGGTGCCGGGGCTGCGGGCACGCGCTGAGGCGGGGGAGATCGCCATGGGCACCGTCGACAGCTGGGTGCTGTGGAACCTCACCGGTGGCACCATGCATGCGACCGATCACTCATGTGCATCGCGCACGGCACTGTTCAACCTCGACTCACTCGCGTGGGACGAGGAGATCTGCGCCCGCCTCGACATCCCGATGGCCATCTTCGCGACTGTGCTGCCGAGTGACGGCGACTTCGGTCGCGTCGCGGCCGACCTCATCGAGCATCAGCCCCCGGTGCGAGCAGTCATCGCGGACCAGCAGGCCGGCATGTTCGGGCAGGCCTGTCTCGAGCCCGGCTCGGCGAAGAACACCTTCGGGACCGCCGCCGTCCTCACCTTCAACACCGGCACCACACCGATGCTCGTCCCCGGCCTCACTGCGAGCGTCGGCTGGACTGTGCAGGGCGCCACCGCGTACGAGAGCGAGGGCGTCGTTTTCCACAGCGGGCAGACCCTCAGCTGGATGCAGGAGTCACTCGGCATCAGCGCCGGTGGTGCACGCATCGACGACATCGCGAGCAGCGTGGCGAGCACGGGCGGGGTCTACATCGTGCCGGCCTTCGGCGGCATGTGCGCACCGCACTGGAACCGCAATGCACGCGCGGCGCTCACCGGCATGAGCCTCGAGACGTCGCGGGCCCACGTCATCCGTGCAGCGGTGGAAGCGATGGTGTACCAGACTGTCGACATCCTCCGTATCCCCGACCTCGGAAGCCTCTCCGTCACCTCGCTCAAGGTCGACGGCGGTGGCGCGCAGAGTGACTGGCTGTGCCAGTTCCTCGCGGACATCGGCGACCTCGAGGTCGTGCGGCCCCGGGAGCTCGAGCGCACCGCCCTCGGGTGCGCGTACATCGCCGGCATTGCGACCGGCATCTGGAAGGACCACGCAGACGCAGCCTCCACCTGGTCTGTGGACCGCACGTTCGAACCCCACATGGGTGCGGACGAGCGGGCAACGCTCTATGCCGGCTGGCAGCGAGCGCTCACTCAGGTAGTGCGCCCATGAGCGCAGAAGTGTTCCTGCGAAGGGGAAACGACATCATGAACCTCCCGCTCTCGATCGTCCGCGCCGCAGAGGCTGGCGGCTACGCGGTCGGCGCCTTCAACATGCACAACGACGAGACGACGCAGGCGCTGCTCATCGCCGCTGAGCGGGCGAACGCCCCGGTCTTCCTCCAGGTGGGTCGTGCGATCATCCCGCACATCGGTCTGCGCAAGGCGTACGAGATGACGAAGCGCATCGCTGCGGAGTCGGATGCCGTGCACGTCATCCATCTGGACCACGGTTCCTTCGATGAGGTGCTCGAGGCCATCAAGCTCGGCTTCACCTCGATTATGTACGACGGCGCGCACCTGCCGTTCGAGGAGAACATCCGCACGACACGTCGGGTCGTCGAGCTCGCGCACGACTTCGGCGTCATGGTCGAGGCCGAGCTCGGCCGCATCCCGGATGCCGACCAGGCCGTCGACTGGAGTTCGTACTACACCGATCCGGACGAGGCCGAGCGCTTCGCGGCCGAGACCGGCATCGACATCCTCGCGATCTCCGCGGGTGTCGTGCACGGCGTGCCGACGATGGAGCCGCAGCCGCTCGCGATCGATCTCGTCCGTGACATCAAGGAGCGTGTCGGCATCCCGCTCGTCCTCCACGGCGCCTCGGGTGTTCCGGATGTGGAGCTCACCGATGCAGTGAAGCACGGCGTGCACAAGTTGAATGCCGATACCGACCTGCGGCTCGCCTTCCGTCGTGGCATCGAGGAGACGTGGGCGCAGGGCGATCGGCAGTTCGAGGTGGCGGTGACCCGGGGCCGTGCGCTCATGGTCGAGGCCACCATCGAGAAGATGCGCCTCTACGGGTGCGCCGGCCACGCCGACGACGTCCGTGTCGCGGCCGTGTCAGCGGATCGGGGCTGGTGATGGCGGTGCTGTCCGAGGGAACCGCCACGCCCCTGAAGGGTATTCGGCGCGTCGCATCACGTCGCATGGTGCAGGCATGGGCGGCTCCCGCCTTCTCGCTCAGCATCGACGTCGACATGACCCGGCCCATCGCGGATGCGAAGGCCCTCCCGGGTGTCACGGTGACCGACCTCATCCTCGCCGCCTGTGCCCGTGCGCTCATCGCGGTGCCGGAGCTGAATGCGCACTTCGCTGACGAGGTCATCACCGCCTTCCCGGAGGTAAACATCGCACTCGCGGTGGCGACCGATGCGGGGCTCACAGTGCCCGTCGTCCATGGTGTCGAGGCGCTGTCGCTCGATGGCATTGCGGGGCGTCGTCGTGACATCGTCGTCCGCGCCCGAGCGAACGCGCTCACGACGGCAGACTATGAGGGGGCCACCTTCACGGTCTCGAACCTCGGCATGCTCGGCATCGACCGCTTTGCGGCGATCCTGAATCCCCCGGCCGTGGCCATCCTCGCCGTCGGAAGCTCGAAGCCCACGGTGACCGTCGTGGAGGACAGCATCGCTATCCGCCCCATGGCGGCCTTCACGCTCACCTGCGACCACCGTGCCGTCGACGGTGCGGCCGGTGCGGCATTCCTCGCCGCCCTGCGACGCGAGCTTGCCGCCACCATCACCGGGTGACCACGTGACTCCGGCGCTCACGACGACCGACCACTTGGCACCTCGGGCCCGCTGGTCGGTCGTCATGCAGACCGGGACGAGCGACCTCGCGATGGGGCCGGCGTACCTCCGCAGGGTCACCGCGATCGGGGGACTGCCGCTCGTGCGCATCTACCGACCGCGTCCCGTCGTCGCCTTCGGCGGGCGGGACCGCGTGAACCCCGGGTACGACAGGGCCGTCGACGCCGCGTTGCGTCACGGTTTCCTCCCGGTGCTCCGTGCACCCGGCGGGCATGCGGTGGCCTACACCCCCGCGTCTGTCTGCATCGAGTTCTCGGCGTCAGAGGCGGAACCGCATGCGGGCACGCAGGAGCGCTTCACGACACTCACCGGCCTCATCCGCGACGCCCTCCAGAACGTCGGTGTGGCCACCGAGATGGGTGCCGCCGTCGACGAGTACTGCCCGGGGGACTACAGCCTCGGCATTGCGGGCCAGCACAAGATCGCCGGCACGGCGCAGCGCATCGTGCGCGGTGGATGGATGTTCGGCGCTGGCATCGTCTGCGGCGACGGCGAACGAGTGCGGGACGTCCTTACGGATGTGTACGGCGCCCTCGCCCTGCCCTTCGACCCGCAGTCGGTGCTCCCGACGACCGACGTCTCCCCCGCCGCCACGGCGGACGCCTGCATCACAGCACTGCGCGAGGTGCTCGACGCGCACTTCCAGACCCATCCCTGGGACGACCAGGGCGACCCGACAGGATCGCAATGAACGAGAACCTCATCGATGCCGTGAACTGCGTCATCGCTGCACACCCCGGGGAACGCGTGGAACCCTGCGGGACACGCGAGATCCTCGTGGGTGCCAACGTGCTCCCGGATATCCCCGCGAAGGTGCGCGACCTCATGCAGGGGATCGGGGGACGTCGCCCACGACTCCTCTTCGTCGTCGATCGCACCCCGATCATGCGCAGGGGCGTGCCGGCGAAGGACTACGTTGCCGCGCTACTCGCCCGGGAGTCGGATGTCGAGGTGCTCGTGCTCGATGACGGGTACCCCGAGTTGCACGCATCGGAGGACGTCATCGCGCAGGCGAGTGCTGCAGCGCGGGGGGTCGATGTCATCGTCGCCATGGGCGGCGGCACCATCTCCGACATCGGGAAGATGGCGTCCGTCGGCGCCGGCAACGTGCCCGTCATCACTGTTCAGACCGCGGCATCCGTCGACGGCTTCACCGATGACGTCTCGGTCATCCTCCGCAACGGCGTGAAGCGCACCGTGCCCTCGCGCTGGCCGGACATCGTCGTCGCGGACACCGTCCTCATCGCCGAGGCGCCGGCGCGGATGAACCGAGCGGGCTTCGGTGAGATCAACTCCATGTTCGTCGCACCAGCCGACTGGCTGCTCGCGCGCGACCTCGGCTTCGATGACGGCTTCTCATGGGGGCCAGTGGCGCTGTTGCACGCCGTAGGCGAGGGCATCGAGGACTGGTCACCCGGGCTCGCCGAGGCGGACCCGGAGTCGACGTCCGCGCTCGTACGGGCACTCGACATCCGCGGCGTCGCTACCGGCGTCGCCGGTTCGACGGCACTGCTGTCCGGTGTCGAGCACCTCGTGAGCCACATGCTCGACATGGCGAACGCCTCGGCCCATCGCAGCATCGGGCTCCATGGTGCGCAGGTGGGCGTTGCGAGTGTCGTCGCGTCGCTCGTGTGGGACGAGCTCGTCGCGAGGCTCGATGCCTTGCACGGTGAGGCATTCGTGCCGCCTGTGATCGATCGTGAAGCGGAGCGGGCAGCCGTGCTTCATGCCTTCGCGGGACTCGGCGGGTCCGACGCCCTTGCGGAGGAGTGCTGGCCTGACTACGCCGCGAAGCTTGACCGCTGGGATGCGCAGCGCACCGCGGTGGCGGCATTCGTGCGCGAGTGGCCGGGACGTCGCGCTGAGTTCCAGGCGCTGGTGAAGCCGGCACGCACCATCGCGCGGGCATTGCAGGCCGCCGGCGTTGCTTCCACATTCACCGCGCTTGAACCGACGACCGCACCCGAGCTTGCCGCGTGGGCGCTGCGCAACTGCCACATGATGCGCAACCGGCTCACCGCGGTTGATGTGCTGCACCATCTCGGTGGGTGGGACGACGCGTTGGTCGCGCGCATCCTCCATGACGCCGATGCTCTCGCACGCACGATGGAGGAACTCGTATGACCGATCGTGATCTCGTCATCGGCATCGATGCATCGACGACGGCTGCGAAGGCGGTGGTCTGGGATGCGCAGGGCCGTGCCATCGCCGAGGCCCGTGCGACCTACGAGACGAGCCATCCGCACCCCGGGTGGGGCGAGCAGAACGCAGAGGACTGGTGGGTGGTCACGCGGCGTGCACTCGCGCGCGTCGTGCAGTCCGTCGACAGTGCGCGCATCGCAGCGATCGCGGTGACGCACCAGCGGGAGACCTTCGTCTGCCTCGATGAGTTCGGGCAGCCGCTGCGTCCCGCAATGCTGTGGATGGACGGCCGTGCCGTGCGTGAGGTCGAGGAGCACGGCACCGAGCGAGTGCACGGCATCACCGGCAAGCCACCGAACCTCACTCCGGCCTGGTACAAGCTCCTGTGGCTGCGCACCCATGAGCCGAGCACCCTGCACCGCGCCTCACACATCGTCGACGTCCAGGGCTTCCTCAACCATCGCCTCACCGGCGCATGGGTGACGTCGTGGGGGAGCGCCGACCCACTCGGGGTCATCGACATGACGACGTTCGACTACTCCGACGCACTGCTCGACGAGGCCGGCCTCTCGCGTGACCAGTTCTGCCGACTCGTCGCCCCTGGTGACATCGTCGCCCCCATTGCCGACGACGTCGCCGATGAGCTGAACATCCCCCGCGGAACCCCGATCGTTGCCGGACTCGGTGACGGCCAATCGGCGCAGCTCGGCACCGGCGCCATCCTGCCCGGACGCGGCTACCTCAACATGGGCAGTGGCGTCGTGGCTGGCACCTACAGCCGCACCTACGCACACAGCCATGCCTTCCGCGTCCTCTCAGCCGCGGTGCCCGGTGGCTACACCTTCGAGACCTTCATCGGCGGCGGCACCTTCAACCTGCAGTGGTTCGTGAACAAGTTCGCCGGCGTCGACCCACGTGCGCTCGGTCTCGAGCTATCGCCGGAGCAGGTCCTCGAGACGGCAGCGGCGCTTCTGCCGCCGGGTGCCGACGGGCTCATGGTGCTCCCGTACTGGACTGGCGCGCTCACCCCCTACTGGGACCCGCACGCACGCGGTGCCATGATCGGGCTCACGGGTGCACACGGGAAGTCGCACGTCTACCGGGCGCTCCTCGAGAGCATCGCCTACGAGCAACGCTTCCTCACGGAGGGGGCGGAGGCGGCGTCCGGGACGCCGGTGCGTGAACTCATCGCGCTCGGTGGTGGGTCCCGCAGTCGGGTGTGGTCGCAGATCATGGCTGACGTCCTGCAGCGCGATGTCGCGATCGTCCGTGAGCCGGAGAGCACCTGCCTTGGGGTGGGCATGCTCGCCGCGGTCGCAGCGGGCCTGCATCCGGACATCGAGACTGCCGCTTGTGAGATGAGTGGCATCGGCGCGCACTTCACTCCAGACCCGGATCGCGTGCCCATCTACGAGGAGTTGTACGGCGTCTACCGTGGCATCTACCCGGCACTGCGAGGCATCTTCCCCGGCCTTGCGCGCATCGGCGAGCAGGCGACGACGCGATGACAACCGCGGTCATGCGGCGCTACGGCGGGTACATCTTCGACCTCGACGGCACCATCTACCTCGGCGACAGCCTCCTTCCCGGCGCCTTCGACCTCGTCACCGGCTTGCGTGAGCGCGGGGCCCGGACGGTGTTCCTGTCGAACAACCCGACGAAGGATCCGGCGATGTACGCCGACAAGCTTGCGCGCCTCGGCCTCCCAACTCCCGTCACGGACATCGTGAACACCGTCGTCACGATGACGGACTGGCTTGTCGGGCATGCGCCGGAGGCCAACGTCTTCGTCATCGGCGAGGAGCCTCTCGTGCAGGCGGTGGCGAAGGCCGGGTTGCGACTCAGTTCCGATCCGGAGCGCATCGACATCGTCATCGCGAGCTATGACCGGGACTTCACGTACCGCAAGTTGCAGATCGCGTTTGATGCGCTGCGCTCTGATCGGGGGGTTCGTTTGGTGACGACGAACCCGGATCGCTTCTGCCCGTTCCCTGGCGGGCGCGGCGAGCCGGACGCAGCTGCCATCGTGGCCGCGATCGAGGCCTGCACGGGCGTTCGTTGCGAGGTGAATGTCGGCAAGCCTGACCCGATCATGGTGGAGACCGTGATGCGGCGCATGGGGCTGCGACCGGATGAATGCGTCATGGTGGGTGACCGCCTTTACACCGACATCGCAATGGGGGTTGCAGCAGGGATGGATGCTGCACTCGTCCTCACCGGTGAGAGCACGCGCGACATGGTGGCGGATGCCCCGTCCGCCCAGCGTCCCACCTACGTGCTCGAGCGCATCGACGCCCTCCTCGGGTGACGCAGACGTTTGTCCGCCTCCGCCCCTAGCCACCGATCGACCGCAGGGCGCAGGATGGGGCGCATGCGCGGGTGCTCACTCACCCGGCGCGTGTGAACCAGTGGGCGGGGGATGAGGAGGGGCATCTCGTGAATTCCATGGAGCGCCTGCGTGCGACCCTCGCCGGTGAGGCGACGGATCGGCCGCTGAATTTCGACATCATGATGACGTTCGCTGCGCACCACGCGGGGCACCGGATGCGTGACTACTACCTCGACCATCGTGCACTCACGGATGCGAACTACCGCGTGGTTGAGGATTTCGGCCTTGACATCGTGCAGGCCATCTCCGATCCCTACCGCGAGGCCGCGGACCTCGGCTCTGATGTCGAGTTCCCGGATGATGACCAACCGCTGCTCGCGGACCCACTCCTGGTCGAGCGGTCATCCATCGACCATCTGCGGCTCGTCGATCCGGGTATGGGCAGGCGCATGAGCGATCGCCTGGCCGCACTGCATGACTTCCGAGCGAAGGTCGGCGGCGAGATCCCCATCATGGGCTGGGTCGAAGGCGCGATGGCCGAGGCGGCGGATCTGCGCGGCGTGAGCCCGATCATGATTGACGTCTCCGAGGACCCCGCGTGGGTGCACGCGCTGCTGGAGTTCTGCACGCTGCAGGAGATCGCATTTGCTGAGGCACAAGTGGATGCCGGGGCGGACATCATCGGAATCGGCGATGCGGTCACGTCGCTCATCTCGCCCGCGATGTACCGCGAGTTCGCCCTGCCGTATCAACGACGCATCATCGACGCCGTCCATTCGCGCGGTGCGCTGGCCCGGTTGCACATCTGTGGCCGCACCACGCACCTACTGGCCGAGATGGCCCAGACCGGCGCTGACATCATCGACGTTGATTCCATGGTGCCCTTCGATGTTGCGGCAGCGACGGTCGCACCTGCCGCGATCTGCGGCAACATCAATCCGGTCACCATCCTCATGCAGGGCACGGAGGATGACGTCATCGCTGGAACGCTCGAATGCCGCCTGAAAGGCGGCGAGCGCTTCATCGCGATGGCTGGTTGTGAGGTGCCGGACGCTACGCCTCCGGCCAACCTGCGGGCACAGTCGCGCGCACTTGCGATGGCCGGCTGAGGCCAGACGCCGGATGCGCGCTCGATCAACGAGCCCGCGCAAGCGCCGTGTCAGCGACGAACGCGGTCCGGGCGACGGCTTGTGATGAGGCGCTCGACGTACACCGCCGCCATCGCCGCGAGGACGCCGATGACGATGCCACCGATGATGTCCTGCAGATGATGGACGTGGGCAGCCACGCGGGCCAGGCCGACGAGCAGGCTCACGACGAGCAGGGCGATGCCGACGCGTCGACGGTAGGCGAGCACCAGTAGGGACGCGGTGAAGGCGAGTGAGGTGTGATCCGAGGGGAAGCCGTTGTCGGCGCTGTGGGGGAACAGCGGCTTCACCGTGGGATCGGTGACGAAGGGGCGCGGATCCGTGTGGAGGTGGCCGAACACCTTCACCAGCGCGAGGGCGACGATCAGGCCGACGACTCCGCGAATGGCCAGCGCCACCTTGTCGCGGCGCTCCAGCTGCAACCACACGAGCAGCCCGACGAGCGGGATGAGGAATGGCACATACTGCGCGGTGGCGACGATGATGGAGTCCACGGCATCGGAGCGTAGCGCCCGCAACGGCCTGACCGTTCGCTTCACTCCCTGACGAGCCCGCGACACGCAGTGTCGCGTGGCTCGTCAGGGAGCGAAGCGAAGAAGCTGCGCGCCAGACTCGGGGCGACCTTCTCTGACTCGGGGAGCGCATCCCAGATCCGGGAGCCACCGTCTCGGACCAGGGGTACGTCCCGGACGCGGCGGTCTGCAGGTCGGGGTGCATGATGGGCGGCATGTGGCAGGGCGGTTCGGGACGCGGCAAGTCCGGCGTTGCCGGTGCGACGCTGGCGCTCGCGGCCGTGCTCATGGCTGCAGCGCCGTCCGCCGTTGCCGCATCACCGGCTCCCGCGCGTGCCATGCCCCATGCGCAGCCTGCACACGCTCCGCAGTTTGTTGTGCGCGATGCGGCCGCCCCGCAGACGATCACCGTGGCGGGTGGCCCCACCACCGCCACCGATCCCACGCCGGTTCGCCTCGACGTCGACATCTACCGACCGCACCAGTCCGGCCCTGCGCCCGTCGTGGTGCTCGCCCACGGCTTCGGCGGCAGCAAGCTGTCGGTTGCGGACCAGGCGCGCACGCTGGCCGACGCCGGCTTCATCGCCATCGCCTACTCCGCGCGCGGCTTCGGCCGCAGCACCGGCAGCATCTCCATGGACTCGCCGCAGTTCGAGGTGGCGGACGTCCGGCGCATCATCGACACGGTGGCCACCCTTTCAGGTGTGCAACTGGATGCGCCCGGTGATCCACGCGTCGCCGTCGTCGGCGCCTCCTACGGCGGAGCGCTCGCGTTGCTGGCGGCCGGCTACGACCACCGCATCGACGCGGTCGCGGCCGACATCACCTACAACGACCTGCAACAGGCGCTGTTCCCTCAACAGGTGCAGGGCTCCACGAAGCTCGGCGTGTTCAAGAAGCTCTGGACGGCGTCGCTCTTCACTGCCGGCTCCACGACGATCCCGGGACAGGCCAGTGTCTGTGGCCGCTTCGCTCCGCAGTGGTGCGCGCTCTACCAGCAGGCGGTGCACACCGGCAGCGTCGACGCCCAGGGCCTCGCCCTGTTGCGCGCCTCGTCGCCCGCGAGCGTCACCAACCGGATCACGGCACCAACACTGCTCATGGCCGGTCAGGCCGATTCACTGTTCCCCCTATCTCAGGCGGACGCGACCGCGCGTGAGATCGCCGCAGCGCATCCCCGCACGCCACTCAAGGTGGTGTGGCACAGCGGTGGCCATGATGGCGGCATCTCCGAGCAGCAACGTCTCAACCAGCTCGTCACCGACTGGTGCAACGAGTACCTGCGCCACGTCGGGCATGTGAGCAACGACTTCGAAGCCACCCTTGTCACCGGGCCGTTGCTCGGGCGCAGCAGCGGTACCAAGACCACCATCGAGCGCGCCTCCCGCTACCCCGGCATCGCCGGTGAGCAGGCGGTGCGCGTTGCCCTCCAGGCGCCGGCGCAGCAGGTTGTGGCGCCGGCAGGTGGCATCCCAGCGGCGATCTCGGCCCTCCCGGGCCTGGGTTCTGCGGCGAGCCTGCTCGCGCGACCAGTGCCCGGCCAGTTCGCGGCCTTCCCCTCCGCGCCGCTCACCGCGCCCCTCGCCATTGTCGGCAGCAGCCGTGTGCGGGTGACCATCTCCAGCCCGCAACCCGTCTCCGATGTCGTGTTGTTCGCCAGCCTTCGGCTTGTGACGCCCGCAGGCATCGAGACCTTGCCGGAGGGACTCGTCGCCCCCATCCGCCTCGCCAACATCGGGCCCACCCCCACCACGGTCACCGTTGACCTGCCGGCGATCTACTCCACGGCCGAGCCCGGCGATGTGCTGCGCGTCGAATTCGCCACCACGGACTTCGCCTATCGGGCCCCGGAGCGCCCTGCCCTCTACACGATTGCGCTTGCCGACCCCAGCGTGTCCGTCGCGACCGCCAGCCTGCAGCCGCTCACAGCCTCAACGCCGGCGTGGTGGTGGACGGCTGGTGCGGCCGGCGTCGTCCTCCTGCTCCTGCTCCTGCTCGCGGTGCGACGACCGCGTCGCCATCAGGGCGATGTTCGCGAAGACCTGCGCGATGTGCCGGTGGCCGTCGAGGGCCTGGTGAAGGAGTTCGCCCACGGCCTGCGCGCCGTGGACGGCATCTCGTATCGCATCCCACGCGGCGAGGTCATCGGCCTGCTCGGGCCCAACGGCGCCGGGAAGACCACCACCATGCGCATGGTGCTCGGGCTTATCCTCCCCACGGCGGGTGACGTGTTCGTGTTCGGCACCCGCGTCACACCGGGCGACCCGGTCCTCGCGCGCGTGGGCGCACTCGTCGAGGGTCCCGGATTCCTGCCGCACCTCACCGGGCGACAGAACCTCGACCTGTACTGGCAAGCCTGCGGGCGCTCGGACACTGACCCGAACCTTGAGGAGATCCTCGCCATCGCCAACCTCGGCACGGCGATCGATCGCACCGTGCGCACCTACAGCCAGGGCATGCGTCAGCGCCTCGGCGTCGCGCAGGCCATGCTTGGCATGCCCGACCTCCTCGTCCTCGATGAGCCCACGAACGGCCTGGATCCACAACAGATTCGTGAGATGCGCGACGTGGTGCAGCGCTATGCCGCCACCGGTCGCACCGTGATCGTGTCATCGCACCTGCTGAGCGAGGTCGAGCAGACCTGTTCACATGTCGTCGTCATGCACCGCGGCCGCCTGGTCGTGCAGGGCGACACCGCCACCCTGCTTGCCGGCCGCACCCACATGCACCTCGAGGACTTTTTCATGGACGTCATCGGCGATGACCTGGCGATCGGTACGACATGACGCAGCGCACCCAGCACCCACTGCCCTTCCGGACGGAACTCATCCGACAGGTGCGACGTCGTCGGACGCTCGTCGCGTTCCTCCTCATGCTCGCACTGCCGCTGTTCGTGGTGCTCGCCATCAAATTCGGGCCTGCCTCCGGAAGCTCCAGCAGCACCGGCAGTGTGAACCTCATCGACCTCTCCACGAAGGGCGCATGGAACTTCGTGCTCGTCATGCTGTTCTTCGGATCGGGCTTCCTGCTCACCACCGTGACGGCGCTCTTCTTCGGTGACACGGTGGCGGGGGAGGCCTCCTGGTCGACGCTGCGTTACCTGCTGTCTGCTCCTGTGCCACGACGGCGACTGCTCTGGGTGAAGTTGCGGGTTGCCGCCCTCCTGAGTCTCGCTGCCGTCGCGGCGCTCACCCTCATCTCGTTCGCCATCGGCTGGGTCGCGTTCGGCGGCGCGTCGCTCGTGAGCCCTGTGGGTGGCACCTTCACCACCGGAGCTGCGCTTGGCCGCGTGCTTGTGGTTGCCGGGTACATCAGTTGTTCACTGCTTGTCGCTGCCGGGCTGGCGTTCTTCGTGAGTGTGCGCACCGACGTGCCGCTCGGTGCTGTCGGCAGTGCCGTCATCATCGTCATCGTGCTGCAGATCCTCGATGCCATCACCGCGCTTGGCGATCTGCGCAACTGGCTGCCCGGGCACTATTCGCAGGCCTGGACGGATGCATTGAGCCCCTCGATCGACTGGTCGAACATGGCCCGCGGAAGCGCGTATGCGGTGGTGCTCTTCGCCGTGTTCGTCACGATCGGGGTGTTGGCATTCGACCGCAAGGACATCACGTCGTAGCGGGATAGTTGGAAGCGACGGGAACCGTGCGTCCGTGTGACCCTATACACAGCGCCGTGCTCGCGCATACATTGCGAAGGTCACCTGCATCGCGTGGTGGGGAGAGGTGTATGGACGCACACGAGACGATGAGGTTCCGCTGCTCCGTCTTTGAGTACGGCCTCGATGCGATGTTCCTGACACATCCGGATGGCCGAATCATCGCCGCGAATCCGGCTGCCTGTGCCCTGCTGGGCCGCACGGAAGAGGACATTTGCACGATTGGCCGCGCTGAGTGCGTCGATGAGTCCACACCGGAATTCGCGGCATGGGTGCAACAGCGCCATGCCCTCGGGCAAGCTCGGGGCGATCTGCTCTTCATCCACGCCGACGGCCACCGCATCCCGGTTGATGTGAGTTCACAGGCCTTCACTGACGTCGATGGTGTGACGAAGACCATCATCATTGCCCGCGATCTCAGTACGCAGTACGCCCTTGCGGACGCCTCCACTTCAGCGCAACGCCAGCTGGAGATCCTCATCAACAGCACCAGTGATTTCATCTGGTCGGTCGACATCACGGTGGACGGCATTGCGCACGAGTTGTACAACAACGCGCTACGAGACCACTTCCATGATGAGTTCGGTGTGCAGATGTACCCGGGTATCACGCTGCATGAGTTGTTTCATGATGAGCAGTCCGAGCGCCTATGGCAGGACCTCTACGCGCGGAGTGCTCGTGACGGAAGGTTCACCATCGAGTACCCGACTCGCGGTGGCAATCGCTGGCTTGAACTCACATTGACACCCGTGACGCGAGAGGATCGCGTGGTTGCAGTATCGGCCTTCGGCCGCGACGTCACCGCGCAGCATGAGGCGCGGGAGCGTCTTGCCGCGAGTGAGCGACGGTTTCGCACCGTCGTCGAAACCATGGCGGAAGGACTCGTGTTCCAAAGTGCCGATGGCAGCATCGTGTCGGCGAACAGGGCTGCTGAGCGCATTCAGGGTCGCGGTGCGGATGATCTTCTCGGGCGAACCTCCGAAGACCCCGCATGGGGTGCCATCCGTGCCGATGGCAGCCCATTCCCGGCGGCGGAGCACCCGGCCATGCGCACCCTCCAGACGGGTGTACCGGAGTCCGACGTCACCATGGGGGTGCGCCTCCCCTCTGGCGACGTGCGGTGGATCTCGATCAACTCGGCCCCGGTGTTCGAGAGCAGTGATGCAATCCCGAGTGGGGTTGTGACGACCTTCCGTGACATCACTGCGCAGCGCCTAGCCGAGGAAGCCCTGCAAACTGCGGCAACGGCTTTTGCGGAGTCACACGAAGCCATGCTGGTAGCGGATGCAGACGGCACGATCCTCAGTGTGAACCGTGCCTTCTCGGAGATCACCGGCTACTCAGCCGAGGAGGCCGTGGGTCAGCACACACGGTTGTTGAATTCGGGTCGACAGGATCGGGCGTTCTATCAGGAGTTCTGGCGCGCACTGCTAGAAGAGGGACGCTGGCAGGGCGAGATCTGGAATCGTCGCAAGTCCGGTGAAATCTATCCCGAATGGCTCGGCATCACCGCGATTCGGAGCGAGGGTCCGACGCGTTATGTGGCTACCTTCCTTGACCTGTCGCTTGCGAAGCAGTCGGAGGCCCAGATCCACAGCCTGGCGAATTTCGACATGCTCACCGGTCTCCCGAATCGCAAATCGATGCTCGAGCGCTTGACCAATGCGGTCACCGCCACCAGACAGGCCCACGCCACGGGCGCGCTCGCTGTCATTGACGTTGACGATTTCAAGTCCGTCAACGATGCCCGGGGGTATGACGATGGGGATGCGTTGCTGTCGATCCTCGCGAGTCGACTCGTGAGCACTGCGGGGGAGAGAGCCGTCATCACCCGCCTGTCGTCTGACGAATTCGGCGTGATCCTTTCCAATCTGGATCCCGATCGTCTTGTGGCCGCGCAGCATGCGGAATCGATGACGATGCAGTTACTCGCGGCGCTTGCAGAACCCGTGCAGTTCGGTGACTTCACTTTGCATTGCACAGCAAGCGCAGGCATTGCAACGTTCCGCAACGGTGGGCCAGAGGCTGCGACGCTGCTGATGCATGCAGACGTTGCGCTCTCAGAGGCCAAGCGCATGGGACGAAGCGAGTTGCGCTTCTTCGATGCGTCCGTACAGTCCGCCCTGGTCGAACGTGTCGCGTTGGAGTCGCTGCTCCGCCGTACCGTTCCAGAGGGTCTCCGGGCACTGTTTCAGCCGCAGGTTGGTGCACGCGGAGAGCTCATCGGCGCCGAAGCGCTGGTGCGCTGGGAGCA
>JAKALQ010000129.1 GCA_021824095.1 Actinomycetes bacterium | reverse complement strand
GTTGCTCCCGCACCATGGGCTCCCGTGGCCGCGAGGACTAGATTGCACAGGTTCCTCGAATCTTCGAATGGATGACGCATGGAGAAGTACGTCTACGACTTCACTGAGGGCGATCGCACGATGAGCGACCTCCTTGGTGGCAAGGGTGCCAATCTGGCCGAGATGACGAAGCTCGGACTGCCGGTGCCCCCCGGCTTCACGATCACCACCGACGCGTGCCGCGCGTACATGAAGCTCGGCCACGAGCCGCAGGGCCTCGCCGAGCAGGTCGCGGTGCATCTCGCCGCCACCGAGAGCCGCGTGGGCCGCAAGTTCGGCGACGCCGCCGACCCGCTGCTCGTCTCGGTCCGCTCGGGCGCCAAGTTCTCCATGCCCGGCATGATGGAGACGGTGCTGAACATCGGCCTCAACGACGCCACCCTCGTCGGGCTCGCGGCCGCCACTGGCAGCGACCGCTTCGCGTGGGACTCCTACCGCCGCCTCATCCAGATGTTCGGCAAGACGGTGCTCGGCCTCGAGTCGCACGCCTTCGAGTCGGTGCTCGACGCCCGCAAGGCCGTCGCGGGCGTGAAGCAGGACGTCGAACTCGGCGTCGAGGACCTCAAGGCCGTCGTCGCGGGCTACAAGGACGTCGTCCGCGCCCACACCGGTCGCGACTTCCCGCAGGACGTGCAGGAGCAGCTCGACCTCGCCATCAAGGCGGTCTTCGATTCCTGGAACACCGATCGCGCCAAGCTCTACCGTCGTCAGGAGCGCATCCCCGAGGACCTCGGCACGGCCGTGAACGTCGTCACGATGGTGTTCGGCAACCGCGGTGAGTCGTCCGGCACCGGCGTGGCCTTCACCCGCGACCCCGCGTCGGGCAACCCCGGCGAGTACGGCGACTGGCTGGCGAACGCGCAGGGCGAGGACGTGGTGGCGGGCATCCGCAACACCCTGAAGCTCGCCGACATGCACGACACCATGCCGGCCGTCCACGATGAGCTCATCGACGTCATGCGCAAGCTCGAGGCCCACTACCGCGACCTGTGCGACATCGAGTTCACGGTCGAGGACGGGCGCCTGTGGATGCTGCAGACGCGCGTCGGCAAGCGCACGCCGGCGGCAGCCTTCCGCATCGCCGTGCAGCTGGTCGAGGAGGGCGTCATCTCCCTCGACGAGGCGCTCAACCGCGTCACGGGCAAGCAGCTCGTGAACCTCATGTTCCCGCGCTTCGCGGAGGGCCACGGCGCCCGTCGCCTCGCCACCGGCATCTCGGCCTCGCCGGGTGCCGCGGTCGGCATCGTCGCCTTCTCATCGGCACGCGCCGTCGAGCTCGGCGCCACCGGCAAGCGCGTCATCCTTGTGCGACGTGAGACGAACCCCGACGACCTGGCCGGCATGATGGCGTCGGTCGGCATCCTCACCTCGCGTGGCGGCAAGACGTCGCACGCGGCGGTGGTGGCCCGCGGCATGGGCAAGACGGCCGTGTGCGGCGCCGACGACCTGCTCGTCGAGGATGATCGCTTCACCGCGCCCGACGGCACGGTCGTGCGTGAGGGCGACACCATCGGCATCGACGGCACCACCGGCGAGGTCTTCCTCGGCGAGGTCGGGGTCACCGATTCCGCCGTCACGCAGTACCTCGACGGCCAGCTCACCGAGTCGCAGATCAAGGCCGATCCGCTCGTGCATGCGGTGGATGTCATCATGCGGCACGCCGACAACGTGCGTCGCATGGGTGTGCGTGCCAACGCCGACACCGATGAGGACGCCGCGCGTGCCCGCCGCATGGGCGCCGAGGGCATCGGCCTCGCCCGCACCGAGCACATGTTCCTCGGGTCGCGTCGCGAGCTCGTCGAGCGCCTCATCCTCGCCCAGTCGGACGACGACATCCAGCGCGTCTTCGACGCCCTGCTGCCGCTGCAGATCGGTGACTTCACCGGGATCCTGCGCGAGATGGACAACCTGCCGGTCGTCATCCGCCTGCTCGACCCGCCGCTGCACGAGTTCCTGCCGAACCACACCGATCTCGCGATCAAGGTGGCCCTGGCGGAGGCGCGTGGCGAGGTGGACGAGAAGGATGTCGTCCTGCTGAAGGCCGTCGAGCGCATGCACGAGTCCAACCCGATGCTCGGCCTGCGTGGCGTGCGTCTGGGGATCATGTTCCCGGGCCTGTTCAGCCTGCAGGTGCGGGCCATCGCCGAGGCCGCGGCCATCCGCATCCTCGAGGGCGGGCACCCGCACCCCGAGGTCATGGTGCCGCTCGTGGCCACGGTGGCCGAGCTCGAGCCCATCCGTCGCGAGGCCGAGCAGATCATCGCCGAGGTGGCGGAGCACCGTGGTGTCGAGCTGCACATCCCGATCGGCACGATGATCGAGCTGCCGCGTGCCGCCCTCACGGCGCATCGCATCGCGCGTGCCGCGGAGTTCTTCTCCTTCGGCACCAACGACCTCACGCAGACGACGTGGGGCTTCTCGCGTGACGATGTGGAGGCCTCGTTCGTGGGCGAGTACCTCGAGCGCGGCATCTTCGGCACCTCGCCGTTCGAGTCGATCGACCCGTACGGCGTGGGCGAGCTCGTGAAGATCGCCATCGAGAAGGGCCGCTCCGTGCGTCCCGACATCTCGCTCGGCGTCTGCGGCGAGCATGGTGGCGATCCGACGTCGATCCACTTCTTCGAGCAGGCCGGGCTGGACTACGTGTCCTGCTCGCCGTTCCGCGTCCCCGTGGCGCGGCTCGAGGCCGGACGCGCGTCCCTCGCCGCCCGTGGCACCAAGCAGTCGGACACACGCTGACGAGCGAGTGACGACCGAGCTTGCTCGAGTTGTCCGAGCGAGGAACGCGTGTTGACCGTAGGGACCACACGCTGACGAGCGAGTGACGACCGAACCCCGGCACTGTGCGCAGTGCCGGGGTTCGTCGTTTCCTCGACGCGGTGACGCGCCTACGCTGGCCCTATGGGAGCGGCCTTGCCTGCGATGTCTGCTGGTGCCAGTGATCCGTCGTTCGCGACCCGCGGTGCGGCACCCCAACTGGACCTGCTCGAGGCGCCCTTGCAGCGCGGGCCGGGTGCGCCCGCCCTGCAGCAGCAGCTGTACGGGCGCCTGCGCCGTGGCGTGCTCGATGGGCGACTGCCCGCCGGGTGGCGACTGCCCGGTTCTCGCGCACTGGCCGAGACGCTCGTCGTCTCCCGCAACACGGTGACCGCGGTGTACGACCAGTTGGCCGCGGAGGGCTTCATCACCGCAGATCGGGCCGGCAGCGTCGTCGCCGACATCCCCGTGCGACGGAGTGCGCCGAGGGCCATGGCCCAGGCCCGGGTCGCGCAACGGCTCGCCGAGATGCACAGCGGCATCGTGCTGAGCGACGAGGGCAACACCCTGCGTCCGGGCGTGCCCGCGCTCGCGGATTTCCCGGTGCACGCCTGGCAGCGGGCCATGAACCGCGCGGTGCACGCGATGTCGTCCAGTGCCCTCGGCTACGGCGACCCGGCGGGGGAGCCGGTGCTGCGTGCGGCGATCGCCGAGTGCTTCGCGGTGGCC
>JAKALQ010000128.1 GCA_021824095.1 Actinomycetes bacterium | reverse complement strand
CTTCGCCTGCCACACGGCGGTTGCCCCGCTGTGCCCCACCATCGTCACGAGGACGAGCGCGATGATGCTGCCGACGAAGGACGCCACCGACAGCAGCCACTCGAGCCCGCTGCCCCAACGCCGACGAGAGCGGTTGTTGCGCTGCACCAGGAACCACACGATCGCCGTGCCCGTGAGCAGCACTGACCCGAGCGCCAGTCCCTGCCCGTAGAACGAGTGATCGGACGGCACGCCCGTCACCGCCGCCAGCTGCTCGCCGGCCTGCGCCGCGAGGACGGTGGCCAGCATGCCGATGACGAGGCCTCCCATCGTGAGCCAGCCGTAATGGGTGCGCCACTTCGGCACCAGGATGATGGCCATGAGGCCGAGCACCGACACCGGCAGGAAGACCACGACGACGTGGACGACGAGCGGGTGCAGGGGCAGGCCGCCGATCGTGATGAGGTTCGAGGACTCCGCGATGAGCTGCATGGGTGCATCCAAGCAGGTGCGGTGATTGGTCCCGCGGATCAGCGCAGACCCGAACCTGCTGTTTCCCCGCCGGTGACCGGGCTCCGACCCGTCCGCACGACACCGGCCGCATTAGTTGACGCAACAACCATTGCCCGCTATCTTTGGTTGTAGCAACAACTAAACCCTTCGAGTTCGGGAGCATCCATGGCACACATCACCATCCTCGGCACCGGCAGCATGGGCTCGGCGATCGCGAACCTCGCGCGCACGGGCGGCCACAGCGTCCAGACCCTGGGCAGCAGCGACACCGCCGCCATTACCGGCGACATCGTCGTCCTCGCAGTCCCCTACCCGGCGATCGACGGCATCATCGCCGCGCGCCGCGAGCAGCTGGCCGGCCGTATCGTCGTCGACATCACGAACCCCCTCGACTTCGCCACCTTCGACGCCCTCGTCGTGCCGTCCGATGCCTCTGCCGCGCAGCAGATCGCGGCCCAACTGCCGCAATCACGCGTGCTCAAGGCCTTCAACACGAACTTCGCGGGCACGCTTGCGTCGGGCAGCGTGGGCAGCAATCCGACGACGGTGCTCGTCGCCGGTGACGACGCAGAGGCCAAGCAGGCGCTCATCGCCGTCGTGCAGTCGGCCGGCCTCGTCGCCCTTGATGCCGGCGCCCTCAAGCGCGCCCGCGAGCTGGAGGCCGTCGGCTTCCTGCAGATCTCGCTCGCCGCGGCCGAGCGCATCTCGTGGACGGGCGGCTTCGCCGTCATCGCCTGACGTCACGCACGCATCGCCCCACGTACACCTCCCGGGTGGCGAGGGGCGATGCCGCGTCCGGGGTGTCGCGCGGGGCCGTCGTGCATGTGTCGGCGCGGGACGCCAGCCCGTGCGGAGTGGTGCTGACGTCATCCCATGCGGAGTGGCGCGGGACGCCAGCCCGTGTATGCCGCATGGACCCGCGCGTTCGCGTCAGGCGCTGGCGCGCAGTTCCTCGTCGAGCAGGCGCACGAGGTCGGCCGCGGGCATGGGACGCACGAGTGGCGCACCCTGTCCTGCCCAATGTGCGGCGAACTCGCGGCCGGCCTCGCTGGCCGCCGCCAGCGCGAACAATTGCTTGGCTGCGTCGAAGGGCAATGGATAGGACGGCGACACCGGGCTCCCCGGCATCTCGCACCACTCGATGAAGCGATTCACCAGTCCACGCGCCGGCCGTCCGGAGATCGCACGCGTCACCAGGGTGCGCGTCGCGCGATCGCTCAGCAGGTTGGCGCGATAGGCCTCGCTCGCAGCCGATTCGGGGCAGGTGACGAACGCGGTGCCGAGCTGTGCCGCCACGGCTCCCGCGGCCAGCGCCGCGCGCACACCGCGTCCGTCCATGATGCCGCCGGCCGCGATGATCGGCAGGCTCGTGTGCGTGACGAGCAGTCGTGTGAGCACAAGGGTGCTCAGCTGCTCGTCGGGGGCGTCGACGTCGAACACACCGCGATGCCCACCAGCTTCGATGCCCTGCGCCACGATGGCATCCACGCCGGCCGCCTCAATCGCCTGCGCCTCCTGCAGGTTGGTCGCGGTGGCGATGGTGACGATGCCGGCGTCGCGCAGCGCGGCGATCCACTCGTGCGCGGGGAGACCGAAGTGGAAGCTCACCACCGCGGGTCGCGTCTCCAGCAGCATGCGCTGCGTGGCCTCGTCGTTGGGGTAGGACGTGTAGCCCTCGCGCAAGGTCGACGGCACCTCGCCACCGAGGCCAGTGAAGAGCGGCGCGAGGTGGCGCAGCCATGCGGCCTCGCGAGCGTCGTCGCGAAGTGCCGGCTGGTGGCAGAACACGTTGACGTTGAAGGGTCGATCTGTCCGAGCACGAGTGTCGAGGATGACGGCACGGGCCTGGTCGGCGTTGAGCGCGGCGATCCCGAGCGAGCCGAGCGCCCCGGCGTTGGACACGGCTGCGGCGAGCGCTGGTGTGGAGGTGCCGGCCATCGGCGCCTGCACGAGAGGCACGGTGAGGCCAAGGGATTGCACGAGGGACGGCGACATCAGGCTCCTCACGTCGGACGGTTCGGCATGCCATGCACAACCGCGCCATCGACGGCCGCCCCTGGTCAGCGCGACAACCATACGAAGCGCGGGTACGCCAGCATTGGGCGGGGCGCCGCGGCGTTTACCGCCGGCGCGTTGACCTGCAGCAAGGCGCACACATTGCCCGGAGCCGCGTTGGCCGGGTCGGCACCGCGTTGGCCGGGTCGGCACCGCGTTGGCCGGGTCGGCACCGCGTTGGCCGGGGCGTCACCGCGTTGGCCGGCCGCGCATTACCCGGCGCCGCGTTGGCCGGCCGCGCATTACCCGGCGCCGCGTTGGCCGGGGCGTCACCGCGTTGGGCGGCGGCGCGTTGACCTGCAGCCAGGCGCACACGTTCCGCGTCCCAACCGAACCCGCCCACGTGCACGCGGCATGCCACATCCGGGGGTCGCAGCGCAGTCGTCGCTGCCCGCGCCTGCTCGGAGTGTGTTCGAAGGCTCTGCCCCGGATGCATGCGTGACGGCGGCAGTGCCATGCTGCGGCCATGTGTCACAGTGATGAGAGCCGGCCCCCGGCAGCACCGAACCATGGCAACGTCGGCCAGCACGGCGAATTCGTGCTCACGTCCGCGGACGGCACCGAGTTCGACGCCTACGAGGCGCACCCCGAGTCGCCGTCCACGCGCGGCATCGTGATCCTGCCCGACGTGCGCGGCCTGCACGCGTACTACAAGGACCTCGCCGACCGCTTCGCCGAGGCCGGCTTCCACGCCGTCGCCATCGACTACTTCGCACGCACGGCCGGCCGCACCGCCCGCACCGATGACTTCGACTACGTGCCGCACTGGAAGCAGTCGACGCCCGACGCGGTCGACGCTGACGCGCGCGCGGCAGCCGACCACCTGCGGGCGGCCGGCGTCACGTCCCTGTTCTCCGTCGGCTTCTGCTTTGGCGGCACCAACTCGTGGCGGCAGTCGGCGTCGATCCCCGGCCTCAAGGGTGCGATCGGCTTCTACGGGCGTCCCGATGGTGTGCTCGCCGTCGAGGACGACCTCAAGGCGCCGCTGCTGCTGCTCCTCGGTGGC
>JAKALQ010000127.1 GCA_021824095.1 Actinomycetes bacterium | reverse complement strand
CACCACCGGGAACTGCCAGATGTCACGATCCAGCCCGGCAGCCGTCGTCTCCTCGCGCACGATCGCGTCCGCGGCACGCAGAATGCGCAGGCGCTCGGCATCGACCGCCCCGACGACACGGATGGCCAGGCCCGGGCCCGGGAACGGGTGACGCCACACCATCGCCGGCGGCAGCCCAAGCTCCAACCCCACCGCACGCACCTCGTCCTTGAACAGCGTGCGCAGCGGCTCGACCAGCTCGAAGTGCATGTCGTCCGGCAGGCCACCGACATTGTGATGGCTCTTGATGACGGCTGTGCCGGACCCATGCCCGGACTCGACGACGTCGGGGTACAGCGTGCCCTGCACAAGGAAGCGCACATTGCCGTGTGCGGCGACCTCACGCTGGGCGTCCTCGAAGACGCGGATGAAGAGCCGGCCGATGGTCTTGCGCTTCGTCTCCGGGTCGCTCACGCCCGCCAGTTCGGCAAGGAAGCGATCGGCGGCATCGACGACGATGAGCCGGATGCCCGTCGCCGCGACGTAGTCGCGCTCCACCTGCTCCCGCTCCCCCTCGCGCAGCAGGCCGTGGTCGACGAACACGCAGGTGAGACGGTCACCGACCGCGCGATGCACGAGCGCGGCCGCGACGGCCGAGTCGACGCCACCGGACAGCCCGCAGATGACCTCGGCGTCGCCCACCTGCTCGCGGATCGCGCGCACCTGGTCGTCGACAACGCTCGACATGGTCCAGTCGCGGGCGCAGCCGGCGATGTGCCACAGGAAGTGCTCGAGGACGCGTTGCCCGTGCTCGCTGTGCAGCACCTCCGGGTGGAACTGCACGCCCGCGAGCCGACGCGCGGTGTCCTCGAACGCTGCGACGGGCGCACCGGCGGTGGACGCCGTCACGGCGAACCCAGCCGGCGCCACCGACACGGAGTCGCCGTGCGACATCCACACCGACATGGACGCGGGCAGCCCATCGAAGAGGGCACCGGACGTCGAGACCGTCAGCTCGGTGCGGCCGAACTCCGAGAGGCCCGTGCGCTCCACGGTGCCCCCGAGGGCCTGCGCCATGGCCTGGAAGCCGTAGCAGATGCCGAACACGGGGATGCCGAGCGCGAGGATGCCGGGATCGAGGCGCGGGGCGCCGTCGGCGTACACGGACGACGGGCCGCCGGAGAGCACGATCGCCTTGGGTGCCCGGGCCGCAACCTCGTCGGCCGTGATGGACCAGGGGACGATCTCGGAGTAGACCTGCGCCTCGCGCACGCGGCGGGCAATGAGCTGGGCGTACTGGGCGCCGAAGTCGACGACGAGCACGCATTCGTGGTGTGCCAAGGATCCTCCCGCGACCGTGGGCGGATTGTACCGAGGCCGGGCATGCGACCGGCCCCCACGCAGTGCGTAGGGGCCGGTGCGACGGATGCGTCAGGCGCCGAGCCCGAACAGCTCCTTGATCGGGTGGATGCCGAAGTAGATCGCGAACGCCGCCGCGACGAACCACATGAGCAGCTTCACCTCGCGCGACTTGCCCGCCGCCACCTTGATGATGACGTACGAGATGAAGCCGGCGCCGATGCCGTTCGAGATCGAGTACGTGAACGGCATGAGCACGATGGTGAGGAACGCGGGGATGCCGATCTCGTAGTCCGAGAAGTCGATGTTCTTCACCTGCAGCATCATGAGGAAGCCAACGACGACGAGCGCCGGGGTGGCCGCCTCGTAGGGCACCACGCCGACGAGCGGCGCGAGGAAGGTTGCGAAGAGCATGAGCACACCGGTGACCACGGAGGCCAGACCCGTGCGCGCGCCCTCAGCAATGCCCGATGCCGACTCGATGTAGGCGGTGTTGCTCGACGCGGACGCTGCGCCACCGGCGACGGCGGCGATGGCGTCGACGACGAGGAGCTGCTGCAGGCGCGGCGGCTCACCGTTCTCGTCGAGCAGCTCGGCCTCGCCGGCCAGGCCGACGATCGTGCCCATCGCGTCGAAGAAGTCCGACAGGATGAGTGTGAACACCGCGAGCAGTGCGGCCAGCACGCCCACCTGCGTGAACGCACCGAAGATGTCGAACTTGCCGATGAGCCCGAAGTCGGGTGCGCTCACGATGGACGACGGCAGCTTCGGCACATTGAGGCCCCAGCCGGTCGGGTTCACGACCTTGCCGGTGGCACCGTCGATCGTCGGGCCGACCTTGAAGACCGCCTCGACGATGACCGCGACGATGGTGCTGCCGACGATGCCGATGAGGATGCCGCCACGCACCTTGCGCGCGACGAGCACGGACGTGACGAGCAGGCCGAGGATGAACACGAGCATCGGCCAGCCCTGCAGCTCACCGTTGAGGCCGAACGAGACCGGTGTCGCCGAGCCCGGCTTCACGATGCCCGCATCGGCGAAGCCGATGATGGTGATGAAGAGGCCGATGCCCACGCCGATGGCGGACTTCAGCGGTGCCGGCACGGCGCGGAAGACGGCCGTCCGGAAGCCGGTGAGCACGAGCACGAGGATGATGAGGCCCTCGATGACGACGAGGCCCATGACCTCCGGCCAGGTCATCGTCGGCGCCAGCGTGTAGGCGACGAAGCCGTTGAGGCCCATGCCCGCGGCGATGCCGATCGGGAACTTGCCGACAACGCCCATGAGGATCGTCATGATGCCCGCGACGAGCGCCGTGGCGGCGGTGAGCTGGCCGAAGCTCAGGTGCGCGCCCGTCTTGTCGTGCGCACTGGCAAGGATGATCGGGTTGAGGACCACGATGTAGGCCATGGTGAAGAAGGTGACGAGACCGCCACGCACCTCACGACCGACGGACGAGCCACGCTCGCTGATGTGGAAGAAGCTGTCGAGGGTTGACGCCATACGGAGGACTCCCGGGGGTCGACGGAAGCGCTGGCCACGCCCTGCATGCATGGCCATGGGGAAGGCACGCGGGGCAACCGTACATCAGCGTCTCGTTACCGGCCTGTAATCTCAGGCCATGGCGCAGCGACGACTACGGCAGCTCGACGTCGACGGCGTTCGTCCCGCCATCATCGGCACCGCCATCTGGGGCGTCGCCGCCGTCCTCACCACGATCCTCAGCGGCACCCTCGAGCGTCAGGGCATCCTCTGGTGGCGTGACGTCGCCTGGGCCGGCTTGGCCCTCGGGCTCGTCGGCATCCGCCATGTCGTCCGCCGACGCAACCGCCTCGACCGCGGCCAGTGACGCACGGTCGATCGGCTCCACCTCGGTCTCATCGACGAGCAGTTCGGTGACGGGCACGGGTGCTGCCTCGACGCGCACCGCGGAGTGTGCACCGCAGCCATGGTCAAGGGCCACGATGTGGCCGTCGGACGGCGACAGGGCCTGGGCGCAGACGCCGAAGGCCTGACCGACGAGGCCACCCACGGGCAGCAGCCAGCCGCAGGTGGAGCAGGGGAACTCCGCGAGCCGGGCCATCTGGGCATCAGGACCGTGGTCACCGTCATGCCAGCGCTCCACCGCCTCCGCGAGGCCCTCGGCGGACAGCACACGCTCACGTCCGAGGCCGATCTCCCACTGCGGCGGCAGGTCGAGTCCATCGGTGGCCGCGGCG
>JAKALQ010000036.1 GCA_021824095.1 Actinomycetes bacterium | reverse complement strand
ATGATGAAGGTGCCCTTCGGCGTCATGATCGGGAAGTCGCCCATGAACACCGTCTGCGACTTGATCTCGCCGGTCTCGTTGTTCGTGAACTCCGCCGTGACGTACAGGGGCTGGGCGAAGGTGGCGTCGCGGTCCTTGCACTCCTCCATCGAGAACTTCGGGTCCTCGAAGCGGTGCTCACGGAACGACAGCGACATGGTGCCGCCGATGTCCTCGATGGGGCTGATCTCCTCGAAGATCTCCTCGAGACCGGAGACGGTCGGCACGATGCGGCCCGCCGCGGTCGCCTCGGCCACGCGCCCACGCCATGCGGCGTTGCCCATGAGCCAGTCGAAGGACTCGGTCTGGAGGGCGAGGAGGTCGGGGACCTCGAGAGGTTCGCGGATCTTGGCGAATGAACGTCGGGAAGCGGGGCGAGAAGCCACTGTGGTCCTTCCGAAGGCTGCCGATTCGGACGCGCGGCACACGCCAGGCCCCGATGGGCCAAGCAAGTGGGCAGCGCAAAGCGGCAGAGTACCGGAACGGTCACACTGCTGTCGACTCCGAGGGGATCTCACGCGCCCTCGTCCACTGGAGGCGGGAACCGCGGTGACAGCCAAACCGGTTCCGAGGCCTCCGGGCCATCGGCGTCGCGAGCCGTGCTCGGACGGGAGAAGCGTGACGGACGACGCGCGCGGTCGTCAAGCGACGCGCGGCAACCTTGTGGAAACCGTGATGCGGGTGCACGGCCGCCAGAACGCACGCAGGGGCCCGTCCGATCGGACGGGCCCCTGCGTGGAGGTGCGAACTACTTGACGGAGACCTTGGCGCCAGCGGCCTCGAGGGCAGCCTTCGCCTTGTCGGCAACGTCCTTCTTGACCTTCTCGAGCACCGGCTTCGGGGCGCCCTCGACGAGGTCCTTGGCCTCCTTGAGGCCGAGGCTCGTGAGCGTGCGGACCTCCTTGATGACCTGGATCTTCTGCGCGCCGCCATCCTCGAGGATGACGTCGAACTCGTCCTGCTCCTCGGCAGCGGCCGGGGCAGCGCCACCGGCGGCAGGGGCCGCGGCGACGGCGACCGGGGCGGCCGCGGTGACGTCGAAGGTCTCTTCGAACAGCTTCACGAACTCGGAGAGCTCGATGAGGGTCATGCTCTTGAACGCCTCGAGCAGCTCGTCATTGCTGAGCTTGGCCATGATGGCCTTCCTTTCAGGTTCCTGCCGGGTTCCGGCCGGGTTGGCTTCGGGACGGACGTCCCCAGGTGGTGAGGGACGTCAGCCCTCGGTGGTCTCGGCGACCTCGGCGACGGGCGCCTCGGTCGTCTCGACCGCGGCGTCGGCAGGAGCCTCGGCCTCGGGTTCCGCTGCCGGCTCGGCAGCGGGGGTCGCAGCGGCCGCGGCGGGGGCCCCGGCGAGCTTCGACGGATCGGCCTCTGCGGCTGCCCGCAGGGCCTCGATGGTGCGGACCGTCTTCGATGCGGGAGCGGCGAAGAGCGCAGCGGCCTGGGCCATCTTCGCCTTCATCGCACCGGCGAGCTTGGCGAGGAGGACCTCGCGGCTCTCGAGATCGGCCAGCTTCTGCACGTCCGCAGCGGTGAGGACCTTGCCGTCGAAGAACCCGCCCTTGATGACGAGCTTCTGGTTCTCCTTGGAGAAGTCCCGGATCACCTTGGCGGCGTTCACGGGGTCACCCGACACGAAGGCGAGCGCGGACGGACCCTCGAGCATGCTGTCGAGGCCATCGACACCAGCGCGACCGGCCGCGATCTTCAGCAGCGTGTTCTTGGCAACGGCGTACTTCGCCTCGCCGCCCAGTGAGCGACGGAGCTTCTTCAGTGCAGCCACCGAAAGGCCGCGGTACTCGGTGAGGAGCACCGCGTTCGAATCACGGAAGTCGGACTCGAGGACCTCGAGCGTGACTTCCTTGTCCTTGCGCGCCATATGGCGTGTCCTTCCTGATGGGACCGCCCGGCGCAAACAAAAGGTCCGCGCACAGGCGCGGACGTCGGGAATCACTTCCCCTTGGTTCACACCTGCGCTGGCCTTCGCGTCTGCGACGTTTACCGGGGCCGAGGCCCCGACCGGCGGTCATTGGCGTGCGCAGGATACGGGCTGCGGAGACGGCCGACCAAATCGGTCGGCTCAGTCGAGGCGGCGCGCCACGCGTCGCAGAGCCGAGGCGAGGTGGCCACGCACGCCACCGACCCGCTGCGGGTGCACCACCCCTGCGTCCGGCTGGTCGGCGAAGAAGGGCAGCAGGAGGTCCTCCATGCGGTGCATGCCGGGTTCACGCCCCAGCAGGCGCTTGGCGGCGAACAGGGCGCCGTTGCCGAATGCCTCACGCGAGATGGCCTCGTGGCGCAGGCGCACGGTCTGCGCGGGGAACCCGAAGAGGATCTCGTGCACGCCGATGATGCCGCCCGCACGGATGGTGTGCACCGCCTCGTCGGGCAGGTGCAGGGCCCGGGCGAGCCGGAGTGCCGTGCCCGAGACCTCGGGCTTGGCACGGAAGTGCTCCTCGACGATCTGCACGTCGACGCCGGGGGCGATGCGCTGCAGGGTCTGCGCGGCCAGCATCATGAAGTTCACCCCGAGCGTGATGTTCGGCGACCACAGCACCGCGGTGCGCTCGGCAAGGCGTTCCAACGTCCGCTGGGTGGCCTCCGGGTATCGCGATACCGCAGTGACGATGCCGATCTGGCGGGCTGCCGCCGCCTCGCCGTAGTACGCCAGGCCATCCTCGGACGAGAAGTCGACGATCACGTCGACGGGCATGCGCGCGAGGAGCTCGTCCGCGCTGAACTCGCTCGCCGGGTAGATGAGGCCGGGCTCATCGGACTCGACGCCGAGGAACTCGGGCACCGACCGGTGCTCCAGCCGGTCGGACTTGCGGATGACCCACTCGAGTCGGGCCTCCTTGTCGAGCAGGAGCACCTGGGCGACCGAACGACCGGTGCGGCCGAAGCCCATGAGACCAATGCGCATGTGGGGATGGTGGCACGGGGCGTGCACCCATCGACATGGCGCTCCTCGTGGGAGCCACGGAAGTCACAGGGACCTTGGCGGGCATTCCCCGGAAGTTCCCAGTGCCGGGACCTTGACGAACGACGGGAGGGGCGGGATCCGTGGATCCCGCCCCTCCCGTCAGCTGCCGTGGCTCAGGCCTCGGACTCGAGCAGGTTGCGCGTGCGCGCCGGATCGACCGGCACACCGGGCGTCATGGTCGCCGAGATGGTGACCTTCTTGATGTAGCGACCCTTGGAGGCGGACGGCTTCACGCGAAGCACCTCGTCGAGCACCGCACCGTAGTTCTCCACGAGCTGCTCGGTCGTGAACGACGCCTTGCCGAGGATGACGTGGAGGTTGGAGTGCTTGTCGACGCGGAACTCGATCTTGCCGCCCTTGATGTCAGCAACCGCCTTCGCGACGTCCATCGTGACGGTGCCGGTCTTGGGGTTCGGCATGAGGCCGCGGGGACCGAGCACCTTGCCGAGCCGGCCGACCTTGCCCATGAGGTCGGGCGTGGCCACGACGGCGTCGAAGTCCGTCCAGCCGGCGGCGATCTTCTCGATCATGTCGTCGGAGCCGACGTGGTCGGCACCAGCGGCACGCGCCTCCTCAGCCTTCTCGCCACCAGCGATGACCAGGACCCGAGCGGTCTTGCCGGTGCCGTGCGGAAGGGAGACGGTGCTGCGGACCATCTGGTCAGCCTTGCGGGGGTCGACGCCGAGCACGAAGGCGACGTCGACCGTCTGGTCGAACTTCGTCTTCGCGGCGTCCTTCACGATCTTCATGGCGTCGAGCGGCGCGTAGAGCTCGTTCTTGTCGATGCCCTCCGCGGCGGCGCGCCAGGTCTTGCTGCGCTTCATCTGCGTTCCTTACGTTCGTTGCAGTTCGTGGTGCGGGCGCGAGCTGCCCTCCCACTGGGTCGGTCACGGGTGCGACCGGCCTTGCATCACTCGGCGACGGTGATGCCCATCTGACGGGCGGTGCCCTCGACGATCTTCATCGCGGCATCGATGTCATTCGCGTTGAGGTCGGGCATCTTGGTCTCGGCGATCTGCCGCACCTGATCGCGGGTGAGCGTGCCCACCTTCGTCTTGTGCGGGATCGACGAGCCCTTGTCGAGCCCGGCCGCCTTGAGGATGAGACGCGACGCCGGCGGGGTCTTCAGGACGAAATCGAACGAACGGTCCTCGTAGACCGTGATCTCGACTGGGATGACCTGGCCGCGCTGCGACTCGGTGGCGGCGTTGTAGGCCTTGCAGAACTCCATGATGTTCACGCCATGCTGGCCGAGCGCCGGGCCGATGGGCGGCGCCGGGTTGGCAGCACCAGCGTTGATCTGGAGCTTGATCAGGCCTGTGACCTTCTTCTTCTTGGGGGCCATAGGACGGGTCCTTCTTTCTTCACCCGGTCGATCGACCGACCGGGAACCTGGTTACGAGGGCGACACCTGCGAGAACGACAGCTCGACGGGGGTCTCGCGGCCGAAGATCTCCACGAGGCCGATGATCTTCTGAGCCTCGAGGTTGATCTCCGAGACGGTGGCCTGCAGCGTTGCGAACGGGCCATCGGTGACGGTGACGGAGTCGCCGACATTGAAGTCGACGCTGGCAACGACCGGCTTGGCACCCTGGGTGATGACGGCACCCGATGCGGTGACCTTCTTCTCCGGCTTGGGCGCGAGGATGCCGATGACCTCGTCAACGGTGAGCGGACTGGGCTGGTGGCCGTGCCCGACGAAGCCGGTGACGCCCGGCGTGTGCCGCACGACGCCCCACGAATCGTCGGTGAGGTCCATGCGCACGAGCACGTAGCCCGGGAACTTGTTGCGCTGCACCAGCTTGCGCACGCCGTTCTTGATCTCGATGACCTCCTCCATGGGGACCTCCACCTCGTAGATGTAGTCCTCCATGTTGAGCGACTGGATGCGGCTCTCGAGGTTGGCCTTCACGCGCTTCTCGTAGCCCGCGTAGGAGTGGATGACGTACCACTCGCCCGGCTTGGCGCGGAGGGCGGCGGCGAACTGGGCGACCGGGTCGAGGTCCTCCTCGGCGGCGACCTCGGCGGCCACGTCGGCGCTCTCCTCGGGCGTGAGGAGGTCGGCGTCCTCGACGGGTTGCTCCACCACGACGTCATCGACGACGAGGTACTCCGGGGTCTCCTCGACGCCGGGTTCCACGATGTCGTTGGGTTCGGTCACACTGGGCTCCTGGGGAAGTCGGCCTCAGCCGAAGATGGCGAGGATGCCCTTGCCGAACACGAAGTCCATGAGGGCGACGATGAGGGACAGTGCGGTGACGAACGCAAGGACGACACCGGTGTAGGTGGTGACCTGCTTGCGGGTGGGCCACACGACGCGACGGAGCTCGACGACGACCTGGCGCACGAACAGACGCGTCCGGGCGATGACGCCCTTGTTCTCGTCCGACTTCGCGGCCATGTCGATCCTTTCGGGTCCGGCCGGTGGCTGGCGTCCACCGGCGATTGCAGGGCAGGAGGGACTCGAACCCCCAACCGCCGGTTTTGGAGACCGGAACTCTGCCAGTTGAGCTACTGCCCTGTGCCGACACCCCGCACCGTCCGCGAGCGGGCATGCTCGCGCACGGCAGCGTGCTGCCGACCGGCGGAGTCTACGGTGCCCGGGGTGTGGGGCCCAAACCCGCGCATGCCCGCCCGAGCGCCCGGCACCGTCGGCCTGCGAGAATGGGGCCATGACGTTCCCGCGCATCTCCTCCCGCATCGGCGCCATCGCCGAGTCCGCCACCCTGGCCGTCGACGCGAAGGCCAAGGCCCTGAAGGCGGCCGGCCGGCCGGTCATCGGCTTCGGGGCGGGCGAACCGGACTTCCCCACGCCCGACTACATCGTCGACGCGGCGATCGCCGCCGCGAAGGAGCCGGCGAACCACCGCTACACCCCCGCCGGGGGCCTGCCCGAGCTCAAGCAGGCGATCGTCGCCAAGACCCTGCGTGACTCCGGCTACGCGGTCGAGGACGCCCAGGTGCTCGTGACGAACGGCGGCAAGCAGGCGGTCTACCAGGCCTTCGCGGCGATCGTGGACGACGGTGACGAGGTGCTGCTGCCGGCGCCGTACTGGACCACCTACCCCGAGTGCATCCGTCTCGCCGGTGGCACCCCGATCGAGGTGCTCGCCGACGAGACGCAGGACTACCTGGTGACGGTCGAGCAGCTCGAGGCCGCGCGCACGCCGCGCACCAAGGTGCTGCTCTTCTGCTCACCCTCGAACCCCACTGGCGCCGTGTACTCGGCCGAGCAGGTGCGGGCCATCGGCGAGTGGGCCGACGGCCACGGCCTGTGGGTCATCACCGACGAGATCTACGAGCACCTGCTCTACGACGGCGCGCAGGCACCGTCGATGCCCGTGCTCGTGCCCTCGCTCGCCGACCGCTGCATCGTCCTCAATGGCGTGGCCAAGACCTACGCCATGACGGGGTGGCGTGTGGGCTGGATGATCGGCCCCAAGGACGTCATCAAGGCCGCCACGAACCTGCAGTCGCACGCCACGTCCAACGTGAACAACGTGGCGCAGCGTGCCGCCATCGCTGCCCTCACGGGCGACCTCACCGCGGTGGAGCACATGCGGGAGGCCTTCGACCGCCGCCGCGGCACGATGGTGCAGATGCTCAACGCCATCCCGGGCGTCGTGTGCCCCACCCCGAAGGGCGCCTTCTACTGCTACGCCTCGGTGAAGGGGCTCTTCGGCAAGACCCTGCGCGGGCAGGTCATCACGTCGTCGTCCCAGCTGGCGTCGATCATCCTCGACGAGGCCGAGGTTGCCGTGGTGCCGGGTGAGGCGTTCGGACCGTCCGGCTACCTGCGCCTGTCGTACGCGCTGAGCGATGCCGACCTTGTCGAGGGTGTGGGCCGCATCCAGCGCCTGCTCGCCGAGGCGCAGTAGCCACCAGCGTCATCGCTCGCCCCGCCCTGCAGCCTCTGCACGGCGGGGCGAGCGTCAAGTCCCGGGCCGTGCAGCCGTTCAACGGTTGACGAAGGTGGGCTCGGGTTCGAGCTCGATGCCGAAGGCGACGCGCACCCGGGCCCGGATGAGGGTGGCGAGGTCCTTCACGTCCGCAGCCGTCGCGGTGCCGCGGTTGATGATGGCGAGGGCATGCTTGCTCGACGTCCCGGCACCGCCGCGCACGAAGCCACGCTCGATGCCGGCGTGCTCCACCAGCCAGGCCGCTGCCACCTTCACGCGACCGTCGGGCAGGGGCCAGTGCGGCGCCCCGGCGGGCACCATGCGCGGCTCGACCGCGGGGTTGAGGAAGAAGGAGCCGGCACTCCAGGTGTCGTGGTCGACCTCGTCGAGCACCATGCCCTTGCCACCCCGCAGCGCCAGCACCGCCTCGCGCACGGCGGCGGTGGTGGAGCGCCGACCGGGCTCCACTCCCACGGCGGCTGCAAGCTCTGGGAACGTGACGGGCATGCTCTGCGCCCCCAGGCGCAGTTGGAACTGCACGTCGAGCACGACGAGGCGGGGTGCATGCTGCTTGAAGACGGAGGTGCGGTAGCCGAAGCCGGCGGTGGCGGCGAAGAAGGTGGTGGTCTGCCGGGTGAGCCGGTCGTAGGCGCGCACCCGGGCGACTGTCTGGGAGACGTCCTGCCCATAGGCGCCGACGTTCTGGATCGGTGTGGCGCCCACGGTGCCGGGGATGCCTGAGAGGGCCTCGATGCCGCTCCACTCCTCGGCGACGGCCATGGCCACAAGGTCGTCGAGTAGCTCGCCTGCCTGCACGGTCACGGTGGCGCCGGCGCAGGCCGTGCTGTCGACCTCGACGCCCTTGCTGGCGATGTGCAGGACGGTGCCGTCGAAGCCGCTGTCGGCGATGACGACATTGCTGCCGCCACCGAGCACGAGCAGTTGCTCACCGCGTGCATCGCAGTCACGCACCACGTCGATGATCTCGGCCGCGGACTCCGCCTGCACGAAACGGCGAGCCGGCCCGCCGACCCGCAGCGTCGTGTGCCGCGCCAGCGGCTCGTCGTGCAGTTCGCGCATCGTCAGGGCTTCACCGTCACGAGCGCCTTCGCGAGCACGGAGGCACCATCGAACACCGCCGTCAGCGTGATGACCGCGGAGCCGTCATCGAGCACCGATGTGACGGTGCCGCCGAAGGTCACCTCGGCACCGAGGTCGTCATCGGGCACGACCACCGGGCGCGTAAAGCGCACCTGGTAGTCGACGACCTTCGTCGGGTCACCGGTCCACTCGGTCACGACACGGATGGCGTGGCCCATGGTGAGCATGCCGTGGGCGATGACGCCGGGGAGGCCCACCGCAAGGGCGGTGCGCTCGCTCCAATGGATGACGTTGAAGTCACCCGATGCACCCGCGTACCGCACGAGGTCGGCGCGCGTGAGGCGCACCGTGAGCGTCGGGAGGGTGGTGCCGACGACGTAGGCCATGTCATGCCCCCCGCTGGACGAGTGCGGTCCAGGTGCTGCCGACGCAGGCACCCGTGGCGTCGTACAGGTCGCCCCGCAGGGTGACCATGTCATTGCCCGCGAGCGTCTTGATGGACTCGATGACCGTGCGCACCGTGAGCTCGTCGCCGGCGACGATGGGGCGTTCGTAGTGGAAGCGCTGGTCGCCGTGGACGACCCGTGACCAGTCCACGCCGACGCTCGGATCCGTGACCGCAGCCCCCATGGCGTTCAGGGTGATGACGATGGGGAAGGTCGTCGGCGCCACGATGTCGGCATACCCGGCGGCGCGGGCAGCGTCCACGTCATGGCAGAGCGGCGATGTCTCGCCGGTGGCGGTGGCGAACTCGCGCACCCGCTCACGACCGACGAGGTAGGACCGGTCGCTCGTGAACTCACGACCGACGTTTGCTGGATCGAGCGCCATGCGATCTCCTCCCCGAGTGGCATGAGGGTAGCCGGTGGCGACAGGCCACTTGGGTGGGCCGTGCCGTCGCGGCCGAACAGCCCCGGCGTTTCGGCCGGTTTCTGATGGATGGGCGGTCTGAAGACCGCCCATCCATCAGAAACCGGCCGGCCGTGGTCAACACCCCTCAGGGCACCGGCCGCGGGCCGTCGGGACGGACGAGGGGCCGACACCCTGCGGTGTCGGCCCCTCGGAGGCGTGGTGCGCTGGCGCGGGCGTCAGCGGGTTTCCTTGTGCGTGGTGTGCTTACCGCACTTCGGGCAGAACTTGCTGAGCTCGATGCGATCGGGATCGTTGCGGCGGTTCTTGCGCGTGATGTAGTTGCGGTCCTTGCACTCGCCGCAGGCGAGCGTGATCTTCGGACGGATGTCGGTGGTCTTCGACGCCATGACGGCTCCTTGCCTTGTCGGACCGGGCCGCAACCTGCGGCGCCGGGATGTTGCGTAGCGAGGGCCGGACTTGAACCGGCGACACAGCGATTATGAGCCGCTTGCTCTGCCAACTGAGCTACCCCGCCGATGCGAATCGGCCTTCGCGAGCCCCCAAACGGAATCGAACCGTTGACCTTCTCCTTACCATGGAGACGCTCTGCCGACTGAGCTATAGGGGCGCGGCCCCCGGGGGGACAGCGCGCCGAGTCTAGGACACCCCCAGCATGACGGCGAAATCGCTGCAAGGCATACGGGACAGGCCCTCCGCCGGTGGGGTGGCACGGGAGCCGCCGGTGCGACACTGACGACATGCACGACGACCACTCGCTGGCCGGACAGGCCCTGCGCCGGTGGGGCGCCCGACGCCGGATGCACGCCCACGAGCGCCTCGCCGCCCTCGAATCGGTGATGCTGCGTGCCACCGACGGGCGCCGGTGGGGCTACGTCCTCATGCTCGCCCTGGCCGGCGTCATCGCGACGGTCGGCCTCCTGCAGGACTCCACCGCCGTGGTGATCGGCGCCATGCTCATCGCCCCGCTCATGACGCCAATTCTCGGGACGGCCGCCTCCATCGTCATGGGATGGGGTCGGCGGCTGTTCCGCAGCGCGCTCGTCGTCGTGGCCTCATCCATGGCCACCGTGGCGGTGGGCTGGCTCATCACCCGGCTCACCCCCGCCCTCTCGGTGACCCTGCCGAACGAGGTGATCGCGCGCACCAGTCCGGACGTGCGCGACCTCATCATCGCCGTGGCTGCAGGGGCCGCCGGCGCCTACGCCACGGTGCGTCGCGACGTGGCCGGTGCGCTCCCCGGTGTCGCGGTCGCGGTGGCACTCGTGCCGCCCCTCGCCACCGTCGGCGTGCTGCTCGCCCGGGACCAGCCGGCCCTCGCCGCCGGCGCCGCGCTGCTCTTCCTCACCAACCTCGTCGGCATCGTGACCGCTGCGATCGTCGTCTTCATCGCAGCGGGCCTCGTCCCGATGACCCGGCTGCGGGCCATGCGCCACGCCGTGGCGGCCGGCACCATCGCGGCCGTCCTGGCGACCCTGACCCTCGGGGTGTTCCTCACCACGCGGCTCACGGCCACCGCTGCCGAGGCTCGACGCCTGCAGACGGCGACCCGGGCCGTCACCACGTGGCTCGGCGACAGCACGGACCAGCTCGGACGCATCGACCTCATCGGCACCCAGGTGCGAGTGGGCGTCACCGGCCCCATCGCGCCGCCTTCGTCGGCGACACTGGCCGCGGCGCTCGAGGCAGCGCTCGGGGAGCACCTCGACGTCACCGTGCTCTGGTCCCCGCTGGAGGCGCGCACCGCCCTGCCGAGCGCGCCATCGGTGAGCATCTCGGCACTGCGGCACCTCGTCACCCAGTGGCTGCTCGACACCGTGCCGGACGGCAACCTGCAGGTGACCCGCATCGCCCTGCAGGACGACCTCGTGCAGATCTCGGTGTCGGGCACACGCGCACCCCAGTCGACTGCGGGACTCACCCGACGCATTGAGGAGGCGCTGGGCTTCCACCCGCGGGTGAGCCTGAGTTGGACGCTGCTCACGCTGCCGGAGACCTCCACGGCGACGGCAAGCGACACGGCGACCGCCGCACCTGCCGGGTGAGCTGTCAGGCGACGGTGACCTGGATGCGGTGCAGGCCCTCGGCACCATTCGGGACGGGGGGCACGAGGCGCGCGGACTGCACCGTGCCCTGCTCGTCGATGGCCCGAACCTCAAGTTGGTGACTGCCGCGTGACGCCGTCCAGGACCACCACCACTGCCGCCAGGCCGTGGCGTCCAGCGACGGCCCCAACTGCGCCGGTTGCCAGGCACCACCGTCCACCCGCACCTCGACGGAGGCGATGCCGTGTGCGGAGGACCATGCGACGCCGGCAACGGTCACCGGCCCTGCTGCCACTTTGGCGCCATCGCGCGGTGCATCGATGCGCGATGACAGTTTCATGGGGCCGAGGCGCGACCAGCCACGCGGCACCCAGTAGCCGACCTGCTGGTCGAATCGGGTGAGTTCGATGCGCTGCAGCCACTTCACCGCCGACACATAGCCGAAGAGCCCAGGGACGATGATGCGGGCCGGGTAGCCATGCTCGGGCGCGAGCACCTCGCCGTTCATGCCGATCGCGACGAGTGCGTCGCCCGCCGCCAGCGCCGACACCGGGAACCCGGCGGTGAAGTCGTCCACGGAATGCCCGAGCACCTCATCGGCATCCGGCAGCGGCTGGGCCTCCGCGATGAGGCGATCGAGGCGCACACCCGTCCAGCGAGCGGTGCCGACCAGCGGCCCGCCCACAGGATTCGACACGCAGGCGAGCGTCGCGTCGATCTCGACGATCTCACGTCGGATGAGTTCGTCGAAGGTGAGCGTCAGGGGGTGGCGGACCATGCCGTCGATCGTGAGCCGCCAGGTGTCGAGTGCCGGCGTGGGGATGCTGTCGGCGACGTCGATGCGGAAGAAGTCGGCGGTGGGCGTGAGGAGCGGGCTCAACCCCGGCGTGGTGGCAGCGGGATCCGGCGGCGGTGCCGGCAACGGCGCCCGGGCGCGCGGGAGCCGCGCGAGCACCCGCTGCACCGGTGCCGATTCGGTGGCGCGCTGGCCGAGGCGGGTGAGTCCGGCGCCACCTGCCACGAGGAGCGCGCCGATGGTGGCGAGCAGGCCACGTCGGGTGATGCCGTCATCAGCGCCCATGGCGGGAATGTACGCGCCGCCCGATCGGCTGCTGCGGGCACCCCTTCCCGTCCGGTGCACGGACCTGCATCATGCGGGCATGAGCGAACTGCCGAAGATCAAGGTCACAAGGAACGGCCCCTACATCGTCACGGGTGAGGTGGAGTACGTCGACGCCGACGGCACCGTGGTGAAGACGCTGGCGAAGGCGGCGCTGTGCCGCTGTGGGCACTCACAGTCGAAGCCCTTCTGCGACGGCTCGCACCGGGAGGTCGGCTTCGAGGCCGACACCATCCGGGCCGAATGACGCGAGGCCCGACCTGCCGGCGGAGTTCGGCGGATCGGGCCTCGGGCCTGGGACGTGGCTAGAGCTTGGCCTGCCACTTCTCGGTCCAGACGAGGTCGTTGTGCATCCCCTTGAACGCAGAGACGCCAGTGATCTTGTCGATGACCTGCTTGATGTTCTCGGCGTTGTCGTTGTAGGCGTTGATGTACGTCTTCACCATGGTGATGTCATGCAGGTGCGTGGTGAAGTTGAGCGACACCGCAACGGTCGGCACCTCCCACACGTACCACGGGATGTCCGTGGACATGGGGATCTTCCATCGGATGCGGTAGCTGTTCTCGGCCGCATACCCCACGACGTTGGCGACGAAGATGGCCGCGTCGGTCTCGGCACGGAAGCGCTCAATCGAGCCCTTCACACGGGCGGCGCCGTCATTGAGGGTGACCTGGAAGCCGCGGCGCTCCAGTTCGGCGATGAAGGTGTCACGCGCCGAGTCGCTCGCGTTGTAGATGCCGCCATTGTCGGTCTGCCCCTGCCAGAAGAGGCGGATGCGGCGATGGCGCTCCGGCGTGAGGGGCAGGTTGTGCTGGGTGTCCTTCACGAGGGTGATGGTGCGATCCGCTGATGCGGCCCGACGCGCCAGGTGGTCGTCGCACCCAATGACGGCAAGGTCCTCGGGCGTGCGGAGCAGCGTGCCCTCTGCCTGCCGACGATGGAGTCCGAGCTTAGCCTTGAGGCCGAGGATGCGGCGCAGGGCGTCCGTGAGACGTTCCTCGGTGATGATGCCACTGCGGTAGCCCTCGAGCATGTAGGTGAAGTCCTCCTCCATGTCATTGAAGAAGAGGAACATGTCGCAGCCCGCGGCGATGGCGCGCGGCACCTGATCCTTGCGCCGCATGGCCGAGGTCATGCCGAGCATGTGGCTGGCGTCGGTGACGACCATGCCGTTGAAGCCGAGCTGCTCCTTCAGCAGGCCGGTCGTGATCTCCTCCGCAAGGGTCGCCGGGAGGATGTCCTCGTCACGCAGCGCGGGGTTGAGGCGCTTGGAGTAGTACGGCAGCGCGATGTGCGCGGCCATCACCATCTCGACGCCGTTGGCGATGTGCGACGCGTACACCTTGCCGAAGCTCTCGTCCCACTGCTCCGGGGTGAGTTCGTTGACGCCGAGGACGATGTGCTGGTCCCGCTCCTCCGTGCCGTCGCCCGGCCAGTGCTTGATGCAGTTGATGACGCCCGGCGTCTGGCGCATGCCCTCCACATAGGCGCTGGTGTTCGCGATCACCGTGTCGGCGTTGGTGCCGTAGGCACGCGTGTTCGTGATGGTGGCACGCCAATTGCTCACGATGTCGACGATCGGGGCGAAGGCCACGTTGACCCCAAGCGCGGAGATCTCCGCGCCAGAGACATAGCCGGCGTCATAGGAGACGCCCGGATCGCCGGCCGCCTCGCACTGGGCGCCGGTGCCGATGTAGGTGCCCTCCTTGCAGGCTCCGTTGGCGCCGGCCTCCGGATTGGCGGCGATGAGGAGCGGCACACGCGAGTGCGATTGCAGCTCGTTGAGCAGTGCCTGCACCTCCTCCTTCGTGCCACCGTGGTAGCGGGCGCCACCGATGTGGTACTTCGCGAGGATCTCCTCGTTGCTCATCGTGTTGCCGGTGAAGGCGTCACCACCGAAGTGGAAGAGGTTGAAGAACAACTGCCCGATCTTCTCCCGCTCCCCCATCCCGGCGATGGTCTGCTCGACCCACGCCACCTGCTCGTCATCGAGGTTGTAGGGCATGGCCCTGAGGTTGACCAGACGCGGCATGTTGATGCTCCCTACTGCTGCCAGGCCGGGGTCTCCGGCAGGTACTGCTCGAATTCCGCGATGAGCGCGGCCTCATATGCCCCGGCGTAGGTGCCGTCGAGGAATCGGCCGAGCGCCTCGTCGTGGAAGCGACGCCAGGATGCCGCCTCGTGACCGGGATTGATGGGGTAGTAGAGGACACCCTTCCCATGCGCCGCATCGCGGTCGCCTGGCGCGTCACCGATGAGCAGGATGTGGTCGTCGGCGTACTTGCCTTTGGCCGCGTACTGCAGGTGCTGGGCCTTGGTGCCCATCTCCTGGCCGGCGATGACGTCCATGTACTGGGATAGGCCGTGCTCACCCCATTCGCGCACGAGCGCCTCGAGCGGCGTGGCAGAGACGACCATGAGGTCCACCTGCCCGTGCAGGCGCTGCAGGGACTCGCGGACGTGCGGGAATGGCGGGACGCCATGCACCATGTCGGTGATCGAGGCATCGACACCGAGTGTCCAGGCGCGGGCGCGCATGAGTTCCGGATCGTCAGGATGCTCGGCGATATAGGCCGCAAGACCGGCGTTGCTCAGCGGGTGCCCGGACGTGATGAAGGCACGGATCGCACCCCCATCGGGCACGGTCGCGCCCCGCTCCGCCACCTCGGGACGCGTGCGCAGCAAGTCGAAGATGCGGGCGAGTCCGACCCAGCGGTTCACGCCACGCGTCGTGGAGTAGAGGTTGACGAACTCGCACGTCTCACGCGTGAGCGATGACACCGCCTGCAGGTCCCAGGCCTTGATGGTGTTGGGGATGAAGCACTCCTTGTGCTTGATCTCCATCGCATCGAAGGCACACCCGTCGGAGTCGATGCCGACGAAGAACGAGTGCTTGGGTTCGAACTCGACGAGCACCCTCACCGCCTCTGGTACCGCGTTCACACAACCTCCAAGATTGCTCGCGGGTCATGCAAACGCACTGCGCATTGCAGCGACAACCGGTTGCCTCGGATTGCCGGTGTCAGTCGCGCTCCGGGAACTTGCCCTCGGCCCGGATGCGTGCGTTGAGGGCCGCCACGAAGGCATCGTCATCGAAGTCGGTGATGGACACCTCGGCACCCGTCCAGCTCGACAGGTGGATGGCGTTCGCGAGACGCACACCATGGATGCCGTCAGCGCCAGGAGCGATGAGGGGCGTGCCGTCGAGGATGTTGGCCGCAAAGTTGCGCAGCACACCGGCGTGCTGGTCGCCCCACGGGACGTCGAACTCGATCACCTCGGTGTCGTAGAGCGAGTGCGGGTCGAACTCGCCCATGAACATGCGGCGCACGTCCTCCATGGACATGGCGGCGCTGATATCGCGCTCGTCCTGCTTGAGGCGATGCACCGTGGCGACCTTGCTGCCCTCCACGATGATCTTGCCGCGATCGCCGAGGATCTCGAAGCGGTCGGTACCGATGACATCGTGGACGCAGGTGACGAAGGTGCCGGTGGCGCCATCGCCATAGTCGACGACGGCCGTGGCCTCGTCCTCCACGACGATGTCACGACGGAACCCGTAGGCGACCTTGGCGAAGACGGAGCGAGGGACGCCGCAGATCCACTGCCAGAGGTCGAGCTGGTGCGGCGCCTGGTTCACCAGCACGCCGCCGCCCTCGCCGCCCCATGTGGCCCGCCAGGCGCTCTGCTCGTAGTAGCCCTGCGGACGCCACCAGGTGGTGATCACCCAGTTGGTGTGCCGGATGCGGCCGATCTCACCGGCATCGACGATCTCCTTGATGCGCCGGTACAGCGGGTTGTTGCGCTGGTTGAACATGATGGCGAAGGTGAGCTCCGGATGCGCCGCAGCGACGTCGAGCAGCCGCTTCACCTGGCGCGTGTAGACACCCGCAGGCTTCTCCCCCAGCACGTGGGTGCCGTGCTCGAGGGCATGGATGCCGATCTCCGGGTGCAGGTAGTGGGGCACCGTGGTGACGATGGCATCCACTGCGCCACTGGCGATCATGTCGCGATAGTCGGCGAAGAACGGGACGCCGAGATCCTCGGCCCGCGCCCGCTTCGACTCATCGATGTCGCAGATGGCGCCGATGCGCATGTTCGGCACCAACCCGTCGGCG
>JAKALQ010000126.1 GCA_021824095.1 Actinomycetes bacterium | reverse complement strand
CGTGATGCGCTCACGCAGTTCCCGCGCCACCGGCACCTCCTTGCCCGGTGCGGCCTTGGCGATGACGCGCACGTACACGGCCTCACCCGACACCGACTCCACGCCCGCGAACTCCGGGCGTCCCAACAGCATCTCGTCGAAGGCGGGATCGTCATCCATCACGAGTGCCACACGATCGACGATGGCGCGCACATGCGAGAGGTCCTCGTCGTAGGCGACGGGGATGTCGACGCTCGCCATGGTCCAGCCCTGCGAGCGGTTGGCGACGCGCACGATCTCGCCATTGCGCACGTACCAGACGACGCCCGTGAGGTCGCGCAGGCGCGTGATGCGCAGCGTCACCTCCTCGACGACGCCGACGACGGGGCCCACGTCCACCATGTCGCCGACGCCGTACTGGTCCTCGATGATGAGGAAGATGCCGGCGAGGTAGTCCTTCACGAGCGCCTGCGCGCCGAAGCCGAGGGCGACGCCGAGCACCCCTGCCGAGGCGAGCAGCGGGCCCAGGTCGATGCCAAGCCGCGAGAGCACGATGAGGATGCCGATGGACCAGGAGACGAGCGACACGATGCTGCGGAGCAACTGCCCGATGGCCTCCGCACGCTGCTCACCGCGCTCGCCCATGAGGATCTCTGTGAGCTCCGCGGTGCGGGCATTGCGCTTCTCCGCACCCGCGCGCGTGTGCCGCGCCGCGCGCGAGGCCCGCTGCACGGCGCGGGCGATGGCCCGCGTGAGCAGCAGGTTGGCGACGGCGGTGGCGGCGAGCACGAGCACCACGTACAGCGGCGTGCCCATGAGCCAGTGGCGCACGGAGACCCACGTGAGGGCGAGCGTCATCATGCGCCGTCGACCTCGAGGCCGGTCCAGTGCGCGGTGAAGGCGAGCACGTCGGCAACCAGGTCGATGGTGCGATCGAGGGAGCGGGCGCCATGCCCCACATCGCCCTCGGTGCGCAGCAGGATGTCGCGATCGGCGGCCTGCGCGTGCTGCAGGGCCGCGCACATCTTGCGCGCATGCATGGGATCGACGCGGCTGTCACCATCGAACGCGGTGATGAGCGTGGCCGGGTACGCAGTGCCGTCGGTGACATGGTGGTACGGGCTGTAGGCCGCAAGCCACGCGAACTCCTCGGCCCGCTCCGCGCTGCCGTACTCGACGTTCCAGGTGGCCCCAAGGCCGAAGCGCTCGTAGCGCACCATGTCGAGCAGCGCCGCCTCGCACACGACGGCCGCGAACAGGTCGGGCCGCTGCGTCATGGCCGCCCCGACGAGCAGGCCACCGTTGCTGCCGCCCGAGATCGAGCACTGTGCCGGCGTCGTCCAGCCCTCGGCGATGAGCCACTCGGCTGCCGCGATGAAGTCGTCGAACGAGTGCTGCTTGTTCGCGAGCATGCCGTCGCGATGCCAGGCCTCGCCCTCCTCGCCGCCACCGCGGATGTTGGCGACGGCGTACACGCCACCAGCCTCCACCCAGGCCAGCTTCGTCGCCGAGAAGGCGGGCTCGAGCGAGACACCGAAGCCGCCGTAGCCGTAGAGGATCGTGGGCCGTGGACGGTCCGGACCGTCGGTGGGCGAGATGACGAACATGCGCACCTCGGTGCCGTCCGAGGAGCGGTAGGTGACGAGCCGCGTGTGCACCGATGGCACGTCGACCGTGCCGGGCGGGGCTGCCCACAACTCGTGCGCATCGGTGGTGGCGTCGTAGCGCCACACCGCCGCTGGGGTGGTGTGGTCGGTGTACGCGTACCAGAGCTCGTGGCCGCCGTCCCAGCGTTCCGTGAGGCCGACGATGGTGCCGACGCCCGGCAGCGTGAGCGTGCGCTTCGCGGCACCGGTGCGCGCGTCATGCGCGGTCATCGACGCCACGGTGTGCGTCGTCCACACGGCGATGAGCTCGGGCTCCGGCAGGTCGCCGTGGAGCACGACGAAACGCTCGAGCACCGACTCCGGGTGCTCGGGGATGAGTTCGCGCCACTGCTCGGGACGCGGGTCATGCGCCGGGGCGGTGAGGATGCGACCGCGCGGTGCGTCGAGGTCGGTGAACACGTAGGCGGTGCCGTCGCGGTCGGCATGGATCCACGTCTGCGCGTCGACGCCCACCTGGATCGGCACCAATGCGGGTGCGGCCGGATCGCCGGACGCGAGGTCGGCCCACCACAGGTCATTGCGTGGCGCCGTGCCCTCCGACGCCGAGATCGACAGCCAGCGACCGTCGCGGCTCACGGTGACGTCGTAGTAGTTGGTGATCACCTGCCCGGCGCCGAACACCTCGACGTCCGCCGTCTCGGCGTCGGTGCCGATGCGGTGCAGCAGCACGCGCCGGTGGTACTGCGCCTCACCGTCGGGCACGAGCGACGGGTGCAGCCGGCGCACGTAGTAGAAGCCGCTCGAGTCGCCGAGCCAGGCCACCGGGCTGTAGCGGGTGCGGTCGATCGGGGCCTCGATCACCGCCATGTCATCGACCCGTGCCACCCACAGCGTCGACTCCTCCGAGCCACCGTGCGACAGCTGGTAGGCGAGCAGGGTGCCGTCGGGGGAGGGCTGCCAGGCGTCGAGCGTGGTGAGGCCCTCGGGGTCGATCACCATGGGGTCGAGCAGCACGCGCTCGCTGCCGTCCGCGTCGACGGTGAGGAGCACGGCATGCTGCTGGTCGCCGGCACGGCGCAGGAAGAAGCGCCGGGCCCCGCGCCAGATGGGCGTGGACACACCGCCCGCCGCGAGCAGCTCGGCCATGCGCCGGCGCCAATGCGAACGGGACGTCCACGCCGACGCGGCGTCGGCGAGCAGTGAGGCCTCGGCGGCCACCCAGGCCTGCGTTGGCTCGATGGCGGGATCCTCGAGCCAGCGATAGGGGTCGGCGACGGCGATGCCGTGCAGGGTCTCGACGATGGGGTCGCGATGGGCTTGCGGGTACTGGCGCACGGATCGAACGATACGTCGTTACCCATCCGCAGCACGTTGCACGGCCCGTGCGCTGGCATTCGCCGCAGGCCTGTGCTGCAGTTGCCCCCGGGAGGATCCCGTGTCAGAGCAGGAAGTCGTGCCCGCGTCCGACGACGTCGCGGCACTCGCGCATGCCCTCGGCATCGCCACCGAGTACTGGGACCAGCAGGGGCAGCACCACGCGGTGCCCGCCACCACGGTGGTGGCGGTGCTCGCCGCGATGGGGGTGGACGCCACCACCGATGCCGGTCGCGCCGCCGGGTGGGACCGCGTGCACAACGGCCCGTGGCGGCGCATGGTGCCGCCCACGGTCGTCGCCACACAGGGCACCCCCAAGCAGGTGCCCGTGCACGTGCCGCATGGTGATCCCGTCGAGGTGTGGGTGGAACTCGAGTCCGGCGGGCGGGTGCCGTTGCGACAGGTGGACCACCTCGTCGCGCCGCGCGAGATCGACGGCCGCCTCGTCGGCGAGGCCCTGTTCGAGACCGACCGCGACCTCCCGCTCGGCTGGCACACGCTCCACGCCCGCAGCGCGCCCGGGCATGGCCGTCCTGTGCTCAAGCAGCACGGCACCTTCGTCGTCACCCCCGCGTACCTCGGCCTCGCCGGTGACGGCAGCCGGCACTGGGGGCTCATGGCGCAGCTGTACGCCACGCGCTCCGACGACTCCTGGGGCATC
>JAKALQ010000125.1 GCA_021824095.1 Actinomycetes bacterium | reverse complement strand
GCCTTGCCCTGGCCCGCGATATCGGGGGCGGACCCATGGACGGGCTCGAACATCGACGGGTTGGTGCGCGTCACGTCGAGGTTGCCAGACGCCGCCAGGCCGATGCCGCCCGCGATGGCCGCACCGATGTCGGTGAGGATGTCGCCGAAGAGGTTGTCGGTGACGACGACGTCAAAGCGCTCGGGCTGCGTGAGGAAGAACATCGACGCCGCATCGACGTGGCAGTAGTCGGTCGTGACGTCCGGGAACTCGGCCGCGACCTCGGCGAAGGTGCGCTGCCACAGCGAACCGGCGTGCACGAGCACGTTGGTCTTGTGCACGAGCGTGACCTTGCGGTTGCGGCGCATGGCCCGCTGGAATGCGTCGCGCACGATGCGCTCCACGCCGAAGCGCGTGTTCATCGAGTCCTCGACGGCAACCTCGTGCGGGGTGCCCTTGCGCAGGGTGCCGCCGGCACCGGCGTACGGCCCCTCCGTGCCCTCGCGACAGACAACGAAGTCGATGTGCTCCGGACCCTTGCCGGCGAGCGGAGACGCGACACCGGGGAACAGCTTCACGGGACGCAGGTTCACGTGGTGGTCGAGCTCGAAGCGCATCTTGAGCAGCAGGCCACGCTCGAGCACCCCCGGCGGCACGCTGGGATCACCGACCGCGCCGAGCAGGATCGCGTCCTGCGCCTTGAGCTCAGCGAGCACGCTGTCGGGCAGCGTCTCCCCCGTCGCGTTGTAGCGGCGGGCGCCGAGGTCGTAGTGCGTCTGCTCGAAGGCCATGCCGGCCGATGCCGCCACGGCGTCAAGCACCTTGAGGCCCTCGGTGACGACCTCGGTGCCGATGCCGTCGCCCGGGATCACGGCCAGTCTCACGTGCTGCGTCATGGCAGCAGCCTACGCCCGTTGTTCCATCATTCGGGATGCGACGTCTCACATACCAAGACAGCCACAGGCGCCCGTCAGGCGTCCGGACGCAGCATGCCGCCCGTCTCCCCCAGCAGGTCGTCGAAGGTGCGGACGGCCGGGTCGCCACTCGTCGTCGCCACCCGCACCGTGACCGGTCGCTTGCCGAGCGTCACGCCGGAGGCCGTCACCCGCGCGTTCACGCGCTCGGACAGCGGGCCGGGTGCGGGGCTGCGCCCCAGTCCGACGGCCACGAACTCGTCGTCCTGCCACCGCGCCACCAGGTCACCGGCACGCACCACCGACCGGATGGCCGCCGCCACCGTGCGCAGCACCTCGTCCCCGTACGCAGTGCCGTAGCGCTCGTTGGACTCCCGCAGCCCGACGACATCGAAGTGCATGAGGCACAACGACTCCCCGGCGCGCTGCGCGATGCCGGCCTCCACCGGCAGGATGCTCAACAGCCCCGGCGCCGACAGCACCCCCGTGATGAGGTCCGTGGAGCCGAGCGACCGCACGAGCAGGCGCTCATCCGCGAGCGCCGCGATGGCCAGCAGTCGGATGCGCAGCAGGGTGCCCGACGCGACGAGCGCGGTGGCGCCGATGATCGCGTAGCGCAGTGCATGGCCCTCCATGGCGAGTGCAGCGACGGTCGTGGACGCCAGCATGAGCAGCCCGGCGATGATCGCGGGCCGCCATTCGAGCAGCATCGCGGCATAGGCACTCATGACGATCCACGCCAGGCCGATCGACAGCGGGCTCGACTCAGCGACCGCCTCACACGAGAGCAGCACGACGAGCAGGGTCGTCGACACGGCCCACATGGTCGAGTGCGTGCGGGCACGCAGCGGCCGACGCCCCGTGGTCTGCGCCAGCACCATGAGCACGGCGCCGAATGCGACCTGCACAAGGTCAAGGCGGACGTCGAGCTCGGGCACCATCCACCACGACGCGAGCGCGAGCAGCAGCACGGTGCCACCGAGCAGCCCGAGCACTGCGGGGGTGTCGCGGCGCACGATGTCGCGGCGAAGGTCCTCGAAGGGATCATCCAGGGGCGGCTCGATATCCAGGGCTGAGACGGGCGCAGCCGGCACAGCCGTGACGTCGATGCCGACGCGGCGCAGCAGGTGGCGCACGCGCTCGGGGTGCACGGGCCGCGGCCATGGGATGAGCTTCGACACGGTGAGCCCCACATAGATCATGGTGTTGAACGCGACGACGGTGGCGAGGAGCACGAACCAGGGCTGTGCGAGCGTGCCCTGCGGCAGCAGGATGCCGGCGATGGGTGCGCCCGTCACGGCGTCGTCCCGGCGGGTCGCGCGACGTGCCCCCACGCCCGGCCACGGGCAAGGGCGATGTCGACGAGGCAGGCGTAGAAGACGACCTGCTGGAACAGGTCGAAGGCCAGCTCAGGGACGAGCACGGCGGCCACGAGTCGCTCGCGCCAACCCTCGCGCCACACGGTGAGGACGCGCTCGATGACGAAGATGGCGCCCACGGTGGACCAGAACGGGTACCAGACCCAGTGGTCGACCGACAGCACCGTCACGACGAAGAGCAGCACCGCGAGGCCAAGCGCGATCGCGCCGTAACCGATCGCAACCTGCTGACCCCAGTAGCGGATGGTGGCGCGCGTGAAGCCGTAGGCGCTGAGGTTCTCGAGGGCACCACGCTGCCAGCGCTTGCGCTGCACCCACAGCGCCCGCCACGTGGGCATGATCTCCGTGCGCACCGCGCATTCGTCCGGTGACACCATGGTGCCGCCAAGCGACTTCAGCGCGAGCGTCAACTCGTTGTCCTCGGTGAGCGCCGCAGTGTCGTACACGCGTCCGGTGGCGCCGGGGATGTAGACGCCACGCGCGGCCGCCACGTCGAGCAGCGCCTCGGCGCGAAACACCGACGCCGTGCCCGTGAGGACGAACACGCGGCCACGACGTGCTCGGATCTGTGCCGAGTAGCGCGCGTACTCGTTGCGCTGCAGGATGCCGAGCAGGCCCTGGCCCGGTTCACCGAAGAAGACCCCACCGACAGCCGTGAGCTCGGGGTCGCGTGCGAGCAGGTCGGCAGCAACCTCGACGTAGCGCATGGCCAGCGTGGTGTCGGCGTCCATGACGAGGATGACGTCGCTCGCGTCCATGCCGGGCAGCAGCAACTCGAGGGCCTGGTTCAGGGCGCCCGCCTTGCGATGCGTGTTGCCGCGCGTCTCCATGGCCTCGACGCCGAGGTCACGGGCGACGGTGACGGTGGCGTCAGTGCAGTTGTCGGCAACCACGAGCACGCGCTCGGGCGGGCGCGTCTGCGAGCGCAGGGAACGTATGGCGTCGGGCAGTCGATGCTCCTCGTTGTGCGCGGGGATGAGCACCGTGACGCGCACGGGGCCGGCGACGGCGGGGCGCAGGTGGCCGCGGTGCGCGCTCAGCACTCGACGCCGCGGGTTGACCGAGAGCAGTGCCGCCACCGTCTCAAAGGTCACTGCGAGCGCGGCGATGCCGATGATGCTGAGCATCGACGCGACGACGAGTGCGCGCGGCGGCACAGCATGGCCGATGAAGGTGCCGAGCGGCCCGAGCGTCACCCCCGCGGTTGCCTCGAGGCGTTGCAACTGCGCGTAGAACTGGCCGACGGCACCGGCGAAGGCACCGATGGCGATGATGACGGAGACCACCACGGCGACACCGAGTCGTCCGAAGGTGAGCGTGGGTTGCGGCGAGCGCAGCCGTGGTTCCAAGGGCCTCGCGAACGGGCGAGGCGGACCCTGACCGTCCACCATGGGCACACGGTATGCCGACGAGGGGCGCCACGTG
>JAKALQ010000124.1 GCA_021824095.1 Actinomycetes bacterium | reverse complement strand
GTTCCAGGGGCCGCTCACCGGTGACTACGGCAACCTCGGCGTGAACATCTCGCAGGGTGCCGTGCTCGCGGTTGACCAGTACAACGCGCACAACCCCAAGGTCCACGTGCAGCTCATCAAGTTCGACTCGCAGGGTGACCCGGCACAGGCGCCGGCCCTCGCGCAGAAGATCGTGAAGGACCCGTGCATCGTCGGCCTTGTGGGCCCGTCCTTCTCGGGTGAGACGCTCGCCACCGGCAAGCTGTACAACAGCGTCGGCCTGCCGCTCATCTCCCCCTCGGCCACCAACCCCACCATCACGCAGCAGGGCTGGAAGGTCTTCCACCGCGCCGTCGCCACTGACGCGATGCAGGCCGAGCAGACCGCCAAGCTGATCAAGACCAAGCTCGGCAACAAGAAGACCATCGTCATCGACGACGCGTCCGACTACGGCAAGGGCATCGCGGACATGCTGCGCGCCGACCTCGCCAAGCAGGGCACGCAGGTCGACAACGGCGAGTCCATCGTCCCCGGCGCCCAGGACTTCTCGTCCACGGTTGCGAAGATCAAGCAGTCCGGTGCGGCCATCGTCTACTACGGCGGCTACTACTCCGACGCTGGCAAGCTCGCCAAGCAGATCAGCGACGCCGGCATCACCGCGCAGTTCATCTCGGATGACGGCACCTACGACAAGGGCTTCATCACCGTTGCCGGTGCCGCCGCCAAGGGCGCCATCGCCACCGCTCCGTCTGCCCCGCTGCAGACGACGAAGCAGGGTCGCGCCTTCGAGGCCGCGTACAAGTCGGCCTTCGGCATGGCGGACGGCGTGTACTCGGCTGAGGCGTACGACGCTGCGAACTTCTTCCTGAAGGGCATCAAGACGGGCAAGACCACGCGCGCTGCACTGCAGAAGTACGTGTCGACCGCCTCGTTCGTCGGTGTCACGAAGACCCTGAAGTTCGGCAAGACCGGTGAGCTCGCAGGCGGCGCGATCTACGCGTACACCGTGCAGCCCGACGGCAGCTGGAAGGGCGCGCTCATCAAGTAGCGCAACCAGTGGTCCGGCACCTCGGGCCACTTCCCTCACCAACCGAAGGGGGGCGCCTCCGGGCGTCCCCCTTCGACGCTGCGTCGGAGGCCCCGACCGGCGCCCTACCTCCGGGACAACCATGACCTTCTCAATCCTCACGGGCCAGTTCGCGTCGCTCACGTTCGACGGCCTGGTGCTCGGCGCGATCTACGCGCTCGTCGCACTCGGGTACACCCTCGTGTACGGCGTGCTCCGCCTCATCAACTTCGCGCACTCCGAGATCTTCATGCTCGGCACCTACGGCGCCCTCTTCACCACCGTGTGGCTGGGCATCCAGCCGCTCGACAACCCGCGCACGGGCCTGTCGCTCATCGTCACCTTCGTGCTCGTGTGCCTGGTGTCGATGATCGTGTCCGGCGTCGCGGCCGTGCTGCTCGAGCGCATCGCCTACCGCGGCCTGCGCCGGCGCGGTGCATCGCGACTCACGGCGCTCATCTCCGCCATCGGCGCCTCGCTGTTCCTGCAGGAGGCCGTCGCGCTCTGGCGCGGACGCAACTACGAGTCCTTCCCTCGCTTCCTCGAGAAGAAGACCCTGTTCACGGTCTTCGGCGCCGACATCCGCACCGACAAGATCATCATCCTCGTCGCCGCGGTCGTCATGATGATCGCCCTCGAGCGCTTCGTGAATCGCACCCGCCTCGGCCGCGGCATCCGCGCGGTGGCCCAGAGCGAGCAGACGTCCATCCTCATGGGCGTGAACATCGACCGCGTCATCATGCTCACCTTCCTGCTCGGCGGCATCATGGCCGGCCTCGCCGGCGCCCTGAACCAGGTGTACTTCGAGCAGACGCGCTTCAACATCGGCGTCATCCTCGGCATCAAGGCCTTCACCGCAGCAGTGCTCGGTGGCATCGGCAACCTGCGCGGCGCACTCGTCGGCGGGCTCGTGCTCGGTGTGGTCGAGTCGTGGGGTGGTGCCGTCTTCGGCGGGTCCTGGCGTGACGTGGTCGCCTTCGTCATCCTGGTGCTCGTCCTCATGTTCCGGCCCGAGGGCATCCTCGGCGAGACGATGCAGCGAGCGAGGGCATGATGCGATTCCTCTCCGACCTGGCCGAGCGCATCGGCAATGGCTGGCGTGCACTGCCGGCACCCGTGCGCTACCTGCTCATGGCAGTGTTCGTGGTGTTCCTCTACGTGCTGCCCAACTACCAGATCCCGATCCTGAACACGCCGGACACGGACTTCCCGACCCTGCTGTTCGACAAGATCGGCCTCTACATCCTCATGGGCATCGGCCTCAACGTGGTGGTCGGCAAGGCCGGCCTGCTCGACCTCGGCTACGTGGCCTTCTTCGCCATCGGCGCCTACACGATGGCCGAGATCGGCACGCGGCTCGGCTGGAGCGCCTGGCTCATCCTGCCGCTCGGCCTGTTCGTGGCCATGGGAGCGGGCGTCATTCTGGGCCTGCCCACGCTGCGACTGCGCGGTGACTACCTCGCCATCGTCACCATGGGATTCGGCGAGATCATCCGTGTCACGGCGTTGAACACCGACTGGCTCGGTGCCAGCCGTGGCGTCATCAACATCCCGTCGCCGCCGAACGTGGGCCCGCTCAAGTTCGACAACGTGCTCGATCCGCGCCCCTTCTACTGGGTGCTGCTCACGCTCATCATCATCATCGTGTGGCTGCTGCGCCGTCTCGACCGCTCGCGCGTCGGGCGTGCCTGGGAGGCCATCCGTGAGGATGAGGATGCTGCCGAGCTCATGGGTGTGCGCACGCTGAAGTACAAGCTCTGGGCCTTCGCCATCGGCGCCGGCATCGGTGGTCTTGGCGGCGTGCTGTTCGCGGCGAAGACGTCGTTCATCTCCCCCGACAACTTCCCGCTGACGCTGTCGGTGATGTTCGTCGCCATCGTCGTCCTCGGTGGCGCCGGCAACGTGCCCGGCGTGGTGCTCGGTGCGTTCGCCATCTCGTACCTGCCCGAACGACTGCGCGGCTTCAGTGACTACCGCGTGCTCATGTTCGGTGCAGCACTGGTGATCATGATGAACGTGCGCCCGCAGGGCCTGCTGCCCCGACGCGTCCGCGGACGCGCGGTCGTGGAGGAACCCGGCGAGCGTGTGAGGGGAGCCGACAATGCGTGACGCCCTGCTCGAGTTCAAGCATGTGACGATGCGCTTCGGTGGCGTCACCGCCCTCGACGACGTGTCCATCGAGGTGCGCGAGGGCGAGATCGCCGCGCTCATCGGACCCAATGGTGCCGGCAAGACGACGGTGTTCAACGTCATCACCGGCGTGTACAAGCCGACGCAGGGTGACGTGGAGTTCAACGGCAGCTCGATCGTGGGCCGCAAGCGCTCCGACGTGACTCGCGCCGGCATCGCGCGCACGTTCCAGAACATCCGCCTCTTCCACGAGATGACGGCCCTGGAGAACGTGCTCGTCGGCGCCGACGCCCACGCCAAGTCGTCGGTGCCCGGCGCACTGCTCGGCCTGCCGCGCAAGCGTCGCGAGGAGCGCACCGCACACGAGAAGGCCATGGAGCTCATGGAGTTCATGGGCGTCGCCCACCGTGCGCACGATCTGGCGAAGTCGCTGCCCTACGGCGACCAGCGTCGACTCGAGATCTGCCGCGCGCTCGCGACGAATCCCGAGCTGCTGCTGCTCGATGAGCCGGCAGCGGGCTTCACGCCCGTCGAGAAGGAACTGCTCGGCGAGCAGATCATGGCCGTTCGTGATCGCGAGATCGGA
>JAKALQ010000035.1 GCA_021824095.1 Actinomycetes bacterium | reverse complement strand
ACGGGTCGACGTCATCCCCGCCGGCGCGCTCATCCTGCGCCGCGTCATGGAGACCGCGGGCTTCGACGAGGTGCTCATCAGCGAGCACGACATCCTCGACGGCATCGCCTGGTCGATGGGGTGACGCGATGAGCGCGATGGTCGTCTCAGAGCAGTCGCGCCGCGCGACGCTCGCCCAGTTGCCCCTCGGTGCCTTCGAGACCGGCCCCGACGGCGCCTGGGACTACGTGAGCCCGGCGCTCATCGAGATGCTCGGCGGGCTGCCGACGTCGTCGCTGCTGGGTCGCGAGTGGCTCAACCGCGTGCACCGCGACGACCTGCAGCGGGTGCTCGCCGAGTACCGCCAGGCTCGCGAGTTCGGTCGGCCATGGCGGCAGGAGTTCCGCATGGTCTCCGCCGAGGGCGCCACCATCCACGTCGGCATCGACGCCAACCCCCTGCCGCTCGAGGCGAACGACCGCGGGGTGCGCTTCGTGGGCCTCGTGAAGGACCGCACCCACACCGTCCTGGCCGAGCAGCACGCCCTCGAGACGCACACGCTCGTGCGCGAGCTGCAGGAGGCGGTGCGGGAGGGCATCGTCATCATGCGGGGCGACGTCGTCATCGCCGCGAACTCCGCGGCGGCACGCATCGTCGGCGCAGAGTCGGCGGACGAGCTCATCGGGGTGGTGCCCGCCGACCTGCTGCATCCCGACGACCGTGCCGCCTTCATCGACCTCCCGGGCAGTGCCGTGCTCAGCGTGCGGGTGGGTCGCCTGCGCCGCTTCGACGGCAGTTACGTGACGGTCGTCGTGCATGGACGCCCGGTGTCCTACGCGGGTGCCGACGCGCGCCTCGTTGCCTACGTGCCCGTCACCGACGCCGTCATCACGGCCGCCGTCGCCGCCCGCAACGAGGTGCAGGTGCGCGCCCTCGAGGCCCTCATCCCCGTGCCGTACCACCGGCTCGCCCTCAACGGCGACGAGATCGGCACCCTCGAGTTCGTGAACCTCGCCTTCGCCTCCGCGCTCGGCTACACCGTCGACGAGCTTGTCGGCATGCACGTCGACGACATCACGGCCCCCGACCAGCGCGATGCCACCCACGAGGCCATGCGGGACTTCATCGCGAGCGAGGGTGCCGCGCCGCGCACCTTCCACAAGCGCTACCTGCATCGTGACGGTTCGGTCGTGGAGGCGGACCTGTGGTCGGCGATCTACCGCGACCCGGTGAGCGGCCGCATGGTCACCATGACGATTTCCGCATTCGCCCAGGGTTCCGACGCTCCGTCGGAACCTGAGGGCACGCTGGCCGCGGTCGGCGGGGGGACGCCGAGCGTTGGTCTACGGTTCACCTAGACGCAAGGAGTGGACATGGAGAGCAGGAATCCCGTGCTGCGACGTGCCGTGCAGACGGCCGCGGAGCAGCGAGGCCTCTACGACGAGGCCCGTGCCGCGCTCGACGGTGGCGAGGTCGACGGCCTCGAGCGCCAGTTCGCCGGTGCCGCCCATGGCGAGCGCGCCATGCAGGTGCCCGATGTCGTGGCCAAGACTGCACTGAGCCTTGGTGCCGTTGCCGTCGGCGCCGTCGTCGGCTGGCAGTTCGTCGCGATCGGCCTCATCGCCATGCTCGTCGGCTTCGCGCTCGGCATGGTGAACGCCATGAAGCCGCGCGTCGTTCCGGCGCTCGTCCTCGGCTACGCGCTGGCAGAGGGCCTGTTCCTCGGGGCCATCTCGCGAGTGTTCAGCGACGCCTACGCCGTGCAGGCCCCCAATCTCGTGGGCCAGGCCGTGCTCGGCACGGTCGTGGCGTTCGGCGTGATGCTCGCGCTGTACTCCAACCGCATCATCCGCGTGAACGGCACCTTCATGAAGGTCATGATGGGCTCGCTCATCGCCTACGGCCTCATCGGCTTGGTGTCCTTCGTGTCCTCGTTCTTCGGTGTCGGTCAGGGCTGGGGCTTCTACGGTGTCGGCCAGCTCGGCCTGCTGCTGTGCCTCGCGGGCGTCGTGCTCGCCGCCTTCACGCTGGCCCTCGACTTCAGCATGGTTGAGCAGGGCGTGCGCTACGGCCTGCCCGAGCGCGAGTCATGGCGCATGGCCTACGGGCTCACGTCGTCGCTCGTGTGGCTGTATGTCGAGATCCTGCGCTTCCTCGCCATCATCGCCGACCAGCGGCGCTAGTGCCGGAGGCGCTCCTCGAGGTCTGCACGCGGCTCCGGCGACTGCCGGGGCCGCGTTGGCATCGTGCCCCCGTGCTGCCCATGGGGTCGCGCCCGCCAGGGGCCCCGGACGCCAGCGACGGCCCGACCCTCGAGCAGCGGGTGCGTGACGCCATCGAACGTCTCATGGCGGCCGATGCCGCCGCCCGCGGGGTACGCCCGATCCCGGTGGACGTGGGCGTGTTCGCACTCCCGGACGTGCTGGCGGCGCTCACGCGCTCCATCAGCGAAGGGGCGGATCCGGCGGCGCTTGCGGTGCTCGCCGAGGTGACGGCCGAGGCCCGTCACTGGTGAGGTGCGGGCTGCCCGGGCGTCAGGCCATGTCGCGGTGCAGGCGCCGCTCGACGAAGAAGGGCGCGAACGGCACCGTGCCGAGCACGGCGATGAACAGCAGCTTCAGAATGTTCCAGCGCGCCTTCACGCCGACATCGGCGGTGGCCACGAGGTACAGCATGAACAGGAAGCCGTGCACCTGCCAGCCGAGCACGAACCAGGTGGCGTCGTAGCCCCAGCCGTACCCCTGCACCAGGCCGAACCACAGCAGCGACAGGGTCATGAAGGCGAGGAACACGCCCACGAGCCATGCTGCGTACTGGTAGCGGCGGAATGCCGTGCTGACCTTCTCACTGGTCGCCATGTCACTGCTCCTCTGGTCCGTGGGCGCCCATGGTACGGGGCTCGTTGCGCACGTCGATGATGTAGCGGGCCAGCAGGAAGGCGACGAAGGCGGCGAAGGTCCACCACTGCCAGGCATAGAGCAGGTTGCGCCAGGTGATGCCCGACGGGGGCTCGATGAGCGGTGACGTGAGGTCATGGCGCAGCCCGGGCACGTCGACGGACGAGTCGAGCACGAGGTAGCCGTCGAGCAGCGAGGTGTCCCAGCGCATGGCGAGCTCGCCGACGTTGATGGAGCTCACCCGGTCGCTGGGGCGCAGTGCCGCCATGGTGCGGTCGGAGATCTCGGCCGGTTGCACGCGTCCCGCCCAGGTGCCCGAGCGGGTGCCGAGTGCACGCACGGCGGCCAGGACGCGGCCGGCATCGGCGTCATCGGCCACGCCGAGCACCACCGTCATGGCCAGCCCGGGGGCCGCCTGCACGGGCGCGATGACCCAGCAGCCGCTGCGTCCGGCCTCGACGCGACCACAGGTGAGCAGGGCGCGATCGGCGTGCAGTACGGCATCGGGGAGCGTGGCGAGGCGAGCGAAGGCCGTCTCGGGCACGAAGTCCGCCGGGTGCACGAGTGCCGTCACGGGCACCGCCGGCGCGGCGAGCACGGCACGCACGATGTCGTCACGATGGGCGCGGGAGTACTGCCAGAAGCCGAGGGCCGTGGTGCCCGAGAGCCCGATGAGTGCGAGCAGGCTGGCCGTCGCAATGCGCCGGCGCTGCGAGCGCGTCACGCTAGCGCTGCTCGTCCGACTTCGGCGCCTGGATGCGGCCGAGCTGCTTCTTCATGCTCCGGTAGAGGAGGTAGATGGCAGCGAGCAGGCCGACCGTGAAGATGGTCCAGAGCTGGCCGGAGGAGAGCCCACCGGAGTTCGGGATGACGACGGTGTCGTCTGCGCGCACGATCCAGCCGAGGATGTCCATGCGGATATTCTGCCCCCGTCCGGCCGTCGTGTCGGCCGCTGGGAGGACGGGCATGCGCGCGCAGGACATCCCCCCGCACCTGCACGACCGCTACGGCATTCGTCCGCCGTCGCCGTGGCGCTGGGTGGCGTGGGCGGCCGTCGTGCTCGTGAGTGCGCCGGTGGCCCTCTACGCGGCCTCCCGCTACGTCGCCTCGCAGAGCAGCACCGCCAACCTCACGCGCTGGTCCTACGCCCCGCCCACCACGGTACGGGCCGTCCTCCATGTGGACCCGGCCACCACCACGCAGTGGTGCACCGTCGAGGCGCAGGACTTCACCCATGTCGACGTTGGCTTCGCGCTCGTGCCCGTGCGTCCCGGCGGCACCGACGTGGCCTTCACCCTGCGGGTGCTGGCGCCCCCGGTGGCCGTTGCCGTGAATGCCTGTGGCAGTGACCCCTATGCCCTGCAGGGAGCGCAGTTCGCGCCCGGCGTGCAGCCGCCGGCACAGCCCGCGCCGGCGTTGGCCCCGGGCGTCTACAGCCCGGATCGCCTGCGCGCCGTGCAGTAGCCTGTGGCGCCTTGGAGGGATGCATGACCGACACCACCTGGCTCACGCAGGAGGCCTACGACCGCCTCAAGGCGGAGCTCGACGAGCGCTCCGGCCCCATGCGCATCGACATCGCCAAGCGCATCGAGTTGGCGCGGCAGGAAGGTGACCTGAGCGAGAACGCCGGGTACCACGCCGCCCGCGAGGCGCAGGGCATGAACGAGGCCCGCATCCGGCACCTCACGCACTTCCTCGAGCACGCGCAGATCGGTGCGCCCGAGGTGGAGGACGGGGTGGCGGCCGTCGGGCGGGTCGTCACCGTCGAGTTCGACGATGGCGAGCGCGAGACCTTCCTGCTCGGCTCCCGCGAGGAGGCCGCCCACTCGGAGCACGAGGTGCTCTCGCCGTCATCACCGCTCGGTGCGGCCGTCATGGGCAAGCGTGTCGGCGAGGACGTCACCTACGCGCTGGCCAATGGCCGCTCCATCACCGTCACGATCGCCGAGGTGCTCGGCCACTAGGCGCCGGCACCAGCGCATGCGAAGGGCGGCACATCCCCAACCGATGTGCCGCCCTTCTGCGTTGCGTCAGCGCTTCGCCGGGGACGCCGCCCAGGTCTTGATGCCGCCGTCGAGGTTGATGGCGTTGAAGCCCATGCCACGCAGGTACATCGCCGCGGTGTGCCCGCGCTGACCGACCTGGCAGTACACGACGATCTTGCGATCACGCGGCAGTTCGACGAAGCGATTGCGCAGGTCGTCGATCGGGATGTGCAGGGCGCCCGGGATGGCACCACGCGAGAACTCGTAGCGGGTGCGCACATCGACGATGACGGCGCCCTCAGCCTGCAGCTGCTCGAGCTCGGACCACTGCACGACCTCCATGCGACCGGAGGCGATGTTGTCGGCCACGTAGCCCAGCATGTTCACGGGGTCCTTGGCGGACGAGAACGGCGGGGCGTAGGCGAGCTCGAGGTCCATGAGCTCGGGGGCGGTGATGCCGCCGCGCATGGCCGTCGCGATGACGTCGATGCGCTTGTCGACACCGTCCGTGCCGACGCCCTGGGCGCCGAGGATCTCGTGCGTCGTGGGATCGAACAGCAGCTTGAGGCTCATGAGTGCCTGGCCCGGGTAGTAGCCCGCGTGCTGGCCGGGGTGCGTGTGCACGGCGATGTAGGGGCGTCCCGCGGCCTTGAGGCGCTTCTCGTTCCAGCCGGTGCTCGCGACGGCCAGCGAGAACACCTTCACGATGGCTGTGACCTGGGCCGGCACGACGCGCGGGGTGAGGCCGGCGATGTGGTCGGCGACCACGCGGCCCTGACGGTTGGCGATGTTCGCGAGCGGCACGAGCGAGGCGTTGCCGTCGAGGGCGTCGGTCTTCTCGACGGCGTCACCGACGGCGTAGATGGACGGGTCGGAGGTGCGGAGGTACTCGTCGACCTTGATGCCGCCGCGGGGGCCGACCTCGAGGCCGGCCATCTTCGCGAGCGAGGTGTCGGGACGGACGCCGATGGCGAGCACGACGAGGTCGGTCTCGATACGGCTGCCGTCGGCGAGCACCACGGCATGCTCCTCGATGGCGGCGGCCTGGCTGTTGACGTGCAGGTCGATGCCGTTGAGGCGCATGGCGTCCTCGACCGGCTTCACCATCTCCGGGTCGAAGGGGGCGAGCACCTGCGAGGCGGCCTCGACGAGGGCGACCTCGATGCCCATGTGGCGCATGTTCTCCGCCACCTCGACGCCGATGAAGCCGCCACCGATGACGGTGACGTGCGACGGGCGCTTGGCCTCCCCGAGGGCGAGCATGTCGACGACATCGTCGCCCATGTGCTGCTCGGTCTCCTGCGAGGGGTTCACGATGGCCTTGAGGGCGTCCATGTCCTCGACGGTGCGCAGCGGCATGGCGCGCTCGACGCCGGGGATCGGCGGGATGATCGTGCTGGCGCCGGGGGAGAGGATGAGCACGTCGTACTGCAGCGTGGTGAACTCGCCGCGGTGCACGTGGCGGGCCACGACGGTCTTGGTGTCGGGATGGATCTCGACGGCCTCCGTCTCGACGCGGACGTCGAGGTTGAAGCGCGTGTTCAGGCCCTCGGGGGTCTGGAGGATGAGGGCGTCGCGGTTCTCGATGACGCCACTCACGTGGTAGGGAAGGCCGCAGTTGGCGTACGAGACGTAGGAGCTGCGCTCGAGGACGATGATGTCGGCCGAGGGATCGAGGCGGCGGAGGCGGGTGGCGGCGGACATGCCGCCCGCGACGCCCCCGATGATGACGACGGTCTTGGACATGCCCCCAGTATATACCCCCAGGGGTATCTGTCGAATTCGGACGCCAGCCCTGTCGGCGCCCGGCTGGTGGGGTGCGAGAACCTAGGCTTCGCGCATGCCGACGCGCATGGTCGAGTTCCTCGTCGCCTCGTTCATCATCATCGTGGTGCCGGGGCCGTCCGTGCTGTTCGCCGTCGCCCGTGCCGTCTCGTGGGGGCGGACGATCGCCGTGCTCACGGTCGTCGGCAACGCCCTCGGCATGCTCGTGCTGGCGGCCCTCATCGCCTTCGGCTTCGGCCCCGTGCTGCAGCACTCGCCGGTCCTCTACGCGCTCGTGCAGTGGGCGGGCGGCGCCTACCTCGTGTGGCTCGGCATCGACGCCCTGCGCCACCGCACCCTCCACGCCGAGCGCATGACGGAGGCCGGGCCGCTCGCCCCCTCCCGCCTGCGCACCGTGCGCGAGGGCTTCGTCGTCGGTGTGCTCAACCCCAAGGCGGTGGTGTTCTTCGCCGCCGTCTTCCCGCAGTTCGTCGACCGGACGCGCGGCAGCGTCCCGATGCAGCTCATGGTGCTCGGTGCGATCTTCGCGTGCATGGCGCTGCTGTCCGACGGCACCTGGGCGGTGGTCGCCGGCACGGCGCGCGCCTGGCTGGCGGGGAACCCACGGCGGCTCGTCACCATGCGCGCCATCGGTGGCATAGTGATGGTGTGTCTCGGGCTGGCCGTGCTCGTGACCGCGCCACGTCCGTAGGAGGATCACCGTGTTCAGCCGCCTCGGCCACCTCGTCGCGCGTCGGGCTGGATGGGCGCTGCTGCTCTCACTGCTCTTCGTGCTCGCGACGGCCGCCGTCGGATCGCGCGTGATCCCGCAGATGTCGAGCGGCGGCTACGACGACCCGCAGTCGGAGAGCTCGCGGGCCACGGCGTACCTCACCTCGCACTTCCATCAGCAGGATCCGTGGGCCGTGCTCGTGCTCGCCTGTCCGGCCTCGGTCGACACCCCCGCCTGCACGCAGGCGGCCGCGCACGTGCAGCAGCGCGTCGCCACGGTCACCGGGGTGCAGCGGGTCACGTCGTACTGGACGCTCGGCCACCCGGCGCCGATGCGCAGCACCGACGGCCGCGCCGCCTACCTGTTCGTGTACGGCCAGGGCAGCAACATCGAGCAGCTGAACGCGATGGAGGCCCGGGTCGAGCGGGCGGCCACACCCGCAGCGGCGCAGGCCGGCGTGCGCGTGTACTTCAGCGGCAGTGGCGCCCTCTACAACGGGATCAACGGACGGGTGAAGCACGACATCGCGAAGGCCGAGGGCATCGCCGTGCCCCTGAGCCTGGTGCTCACCCTCATCGTCTTCGGCTCCCTCGTCGCCGCCCTCACCCCGCTCACGGTGGCCCTCTTCGCCATCCCGGCGGGGCTGTTCGTGCTGTGGCTGGTGCACCGCTTCACCGACGTGTCGGTGTTCGGCCTCAACATCATCACCGGCCTGGGCCTCGGGCTCGGCATCGACTACGCGCTGCTCATCGTGAACCGCTTCCGTGAGGAGCAGGCCCGCGAAGCCAACATCGAGACCGCCGTGGTGCGCACCGTCGAGACCGCCGGACGCACCGTGTTCTTCTCCGGCATCACGGTGGCCCTCACCCTCGGCGCCCTCGGCCTGTTCCCGCTCTACTTCCTCCAGACCTTCGCCTGGGCGGGCGTGTCCACGGTGCTCTTCGCCGTCATCGGTGCGCTCGTGCCGATGCCCGCGATGCTCGCCCTCATCGGCCATCGCATCGACCGGTGGAAGGTGCGCAGTGTTCGTCCTGCCTCCGACGATGGCGCCTGGGCGCGGGTCTCCGGCTTCGTCATGCAGCGCCCGGTGCGCATCGTCATCGGCACCCTCATCCTGCTCGGCATCCTCGCCGCGCCCGCCCTGCACCTGCAGACCGGGCAGCCTGACGAGCGGGTGCTCCCGGCGTCCGACCCGGTGGCCGCCGCGGGCCAGTTCATCCGCACGCACTTCGACGGGCGTGAGACGCAGCCGGTCGAGATCGTCATCCCGGGCGGCGTCGCGGCCAGCGCCGCTGTCGACGCCTACGCGACCCGCGTCTCGCAGCTGCCGCATGTGGTGCGCGTCGTCACGCCGTCGTCGGTGCTCGTGCACGGCGCGGTCGTCGCGCCCAACCCCGCCGGCGCTGGTGCCGTGGCCGGCCCGGACGTGAAGGTCGAGGCCATCGGCGACGTCGACGCCCGCTCGCCGGCCGGGCAGGCGCTCATCGAGTCCATCCGCGCCCTGCCGCGCCCCACTCCGGGCACCCTCATCGGCGGCTCCGCCGCGATCTACACCGACTCGCAGCATGGCGTGCTCGACCATGTGCCCGCAGCCCTGCTGTGGATCGCCATCATGACCATGGTGGTGCTCTTCCTGTTCACGGGCAGCGTGCTCCTCCCGATCAAGGCCGTGCTGCTCAACGTGCTGAGCCTCGGGGCCACCTTCGGCGTCATCACCTGGGTGTTCCAGGACGGGCACCTGCGCGAGCTCCTCGGCGGCTTCACCGTGCGCGGCGACGTCGACACGTCCCAACTCGTGCTCATCGTCATCCTCGTCTTCGGCCTGTCGATGGACTACGAGCTGTTCCTGCTCTCGCGCATCAAGGAACTGCATGACGCCGGTGCCGACACCGAGACGGCGGTGCAGTTGGGGCTGCAGCGCAGTGGTCGCATCATCACGGCCGCGGCCCTCATCCTCGCTGCGGTGTTCGCCGCCTTCATCACGAGTGCCGTCACCAGCATGAAGCTCATCGGCTTCGGTGTCGGCTTCGCCATCCTCCTCGATGCCTCCGTGGTGCGAGCCTTGCTCGTCCCCGCGCTCATGCGCATCGCCGGACGCTGGAACTGGTGGGCACCGCGCCCCCTGCGGGCACTCCACGAGCACCTGCACCTCGCGCATTGAGGCGGCGCCTCGGCCACCGGCCATCCGTGAGGCCGACGTTAGGGTTGCCGTATGGGCCTCATCACGGAGCAGGGCATCGCCGCGGTCGTCTTCGACCTCGACGGCACGCTCATCGACTCGCATGCGAGTGTCGAGCGCTCCTGGCAGACGCTCGCCGATGCCATGGGGATCGAGTACGCAACGGCCCCCTTCCAGCATGGCGTCCCCGCGATCGCGAACATCCGCGCCATCGCCCCCCACCTCGACGATGCCGCGGTGCAGCACTGGTACCGCGAGCACCTGCGCATGGAGACCGAGGACACCGACGGCGTCGTCGCCCTCGCTGGGGCCCTCGATCTCCTCGCGGCACTCGATGACGCGGGCGTGCCCTGGGGCATCGCCACCGGCTGCGGGCACGGCCTCGGCGAGGCCCGGCAGGGCGCGGCCGGCATCCCCCGGCCGGACGTGTTCGTCATGTTCGGCGACTACCTGCAGGGCAAGCCGCACCCGGATCCCTTCCTGCTCGCGGCCGAGCGCCTCGGCGTCCCGCCGGCTCGCACCGTCGTCGTTGAGGACGCGCCCTCGGGTGTGGCTGCCGGACTGGCGGCGGGTGCCGTCGTCGTCGCCATCACCGAGACGCATGGTGCCGACGAGCTCACCGGCGCCCACCACATCGTCGACTCGCTGCACGCCCTGCGCCTGCTGCTCCTGGGCTGACCCGTGGTCGCGCAGTACCTGCTGCAGGGCCTGGCCCTCGGCTTCGGCAACGGCATCGCGCCCGGGCCCTTCCTGGCCCTCGTCATCGCCGCTGCGCTGCGCGGTGGCTTCCGCCATGGGGCAGTGGTGGCGCTCTCGCCACTCATCACCGACCTCCCGATCATCGTGGTCAGCCTCACGCTGCTGTCGCGACTGCCCGCCGGTGCCACCGCGGTGCTCGCCCTTGCCGGTGCCGTCGTGCTGCTCTGGTACGCCGCCGAGGCCTTCCGTGACGCGCGCACCACGTCGCTCGCCGCCATCCGCGCCGGTGCCGAGGCCGTGCAGCCCGCGCGGCATGCGCTGCGGCAGGGTGTCGTCGCCAACGCCCTCAACCCGGCGCCGTGGATGTTCTGGATGGCGGTCGGCGGACCGCTGCTCACCGAGGCCTGGCATCGGGGTCCCGCCGACGCCGTGGCCTTCCTCGTGCCGTTCTACGGCCTGCTCATCGGCGCCAAGGTTGCCGTGGCGGGGGCCATTGGGGCCGGCCGCTCGCGCCTCGGCGACACCGGGTACCGACGCCTGCTCGGAGGGGCCGGTCTGCTGCTCGTCGCACTAGCGTTGTCCCTGGTGCGGTCGGGGCTCGCCGCGCTGCACTGAGCGGGAGGGGTCGGCGTGGGTCGTCGGATCCGTCGCACGTTGCGCGCCCTCGCGCGCGCCTTCCTCGAGGATCGCTACGTCGCCTACCTGGAGCGCAAGCTCCGGGGTGCCCCCGTGCCCCACCACGTCGCCATCATCCTCGACGGCAACCGGCGCTGGGCCGCCGAACGTGGCCTCACCGTGTCGCGTGGGCATCGCACGGGCGGCGAGAAGGTCGCCACGGTCCTCGGGTGGTGCGACGAGGCCGGCGTCGAGGTGGTCACCCTCTGGCTGCTCTCCACCGACAACCTCACCCGTGCCGACAGCGAGCTCATCCCGCTCTTCGCCACCATCGAGCGCACGGCAGCCGAGCTGGCCCTGCACCCTCGGTGGCGCGTGAACCTCGTCGGTGCCCCCGCCCTGCTGCCCGAGCGCACCCGCGTGGCCCTTGAGACGGCGGTCGCTGCCACCGCGTCGCACACCGGCATGGTCGTGAACATGGCCGTGGCCTACGGCGGCCGTCACGAGGTGGTCGACGCGGTGCGCGCACTGCTGCAGGAGCACGAGCGCATGGGCACGCCGCTCGCGGAGCTCGCCGAGCAGCTCACTGACGAGCACATCGCCCAGCATCTGTACACGCGCGGCCAGCCCGATCCCGACCTCGTCATCCGCACGAGCGGCGAACAGCGCCTCGGCGGCTTCCTCATGTGGCAGAGCGCGAAGGCCGAGTTCTGGTTCACCGACGTCTACTGGCCCGACTTCCGCAAGGTCGACCTGCTGCGCGCCCTGCGCGACTTCAGCAAGCGCGAGCGCCGCTACGGGCGCTGAGCCCGTCATCGGACGTTCACCCGCGGGGTCGGGCGTGTCGCGCGGGCGTGATGGGGCGCCGTCGTACCGTGGTTGCACGGCAATCATCGTTCGACACCGTCGACCTTCCCCCGATTGCACCGACCGGGAGGGCTTCCATGCCGCGCGCCTCCGCTACCACCTCCCCAGCCCGCACCCGCGCCCGCCGTCCGGCCGCTCGCCGCACCTATGTGCTCGACACCTCGGTGCTGCTGTCGGACCCCAACGCCCTCACCCGCTTCGCTGAGCATGAGGTGGTGCTGCCGGTCGTCGTGCTCACGGAACTCGAGGCCAAGCGCACCCATCCCGAGCTCGGCTACTTCGCCCGCCAGGCACTGCGCATGCTCGACGACCTGCGCGTGCGCCATGGTCGGCTCGACGCCCCCATCCCGGTGGGGGAGCGTGGCGGCACCGTGCGCGTGGAGCTCAACCACGTCGACAGCGGGGTGCTGCCGGCTGGCTTCCGGCTCGGCGACAACGACACCCGCATCCTCTCCGTCGCGGCCAACCTGCAGGCCGAGGGCCATGCCGTCGTGCTCGTGAGCAAGGACCTGCCGATGCGCGTGAAGGCCTCCTCCTGCGGCCTTGCCGCCGAGGAGTACCGCCACGAGCTCGTCGTGAGCTCGGGCTGGACGGGCATGGAGGAGCTCGACGTCGACGCTGCCACCATCAACGCGCTCTACCAGGAGCATGTCGTCGACCTCGATGCCGCGCGTGACCTGCCGTGCCACACGGGCCTCGTGCTGTCGAACGGTCGGCAGAGCGTGCTCGGGCGCGTGACGCCGGGCAAGCAGGTGCGCCTCGTCCGCGGTGACCGTGAGGCCTTCGGCATCCACGGACGCAGTGCCGAGCAGCGCATCGCGCTCGACCTGCTGCTCGACGACGAGGTGGGCATCGTGTCGCTCGGCGGGCGCGCAGGCACCGGCAAGAGCGCCCTCGCGCTGTGCGCCGGGCTCGACGCCGTCATGGAGCAGCGCCGGTACCAGAAGGTCATTGTCTTCCGCCCGCTGTACGCCGTCGGTGGGCAGGAGCTCGGGTACCTGCCGGGCACCGAGGCGGAGAAGATGAACCCGTGGGGGCAGGCCGTGTACGACACCCTCGGTGCCGTCGCCTCGCCGCACGTCGTCGAGGAGGTGGTCGAGCGCGGCATGCTCGAGGTGCTGCCGCTCACGCACATCCGTGGCCGCTCGCTGCATGACGCCTTCGTCATCGTCGACGAGGCCCAGTCGCTCGAGCGCAACGTGCTGCTCACGGTGCTCTCGCGCATCGGCAAGAACTCCCGCGTCGTGCTCACGCACGATGTCGCGCAGCGCGACAACCTGCGGGTGGGACGCCACGACGGCGTCGTCGCGGTGGTCGAGAAGCTCAAGGGCCACCCGCTCTTCGCCCACGTCACGCTCACGCGCAGCGAGCGCTCGCCGATCGCCGCGCTGGTGACGGAGATGCTCGAGGATGTCGCGGTGTGACGTGCGTCACGCCGAAACGTCCGTTTTGCCGTGATCTGCCCGTGACCGTTCGGCGATCTGGGGAAAACCGGGGTTACTCACGGGTTGCTGTCCACAGGGGGCAGTTGGCACGGTAACGCCCATGTCACGAGTCACCAGCCGGGTCGCCCCCATGCGAGCCCTGGCCAGCGCACTCGTCGCGGTGGCCGCGGTCGCCGTCGTCCCGGGCACTGCTCGGGCGGCAGACGAGACCACCACCGCCGGCCCTGCCACGGCCAGTGCCCCGACGGCGGCCGAGATGCTCGACGCCCGCGCGGCCGCCATCCGCGCCGCCGCCGCGATTCCCGCGTCCGAGCCCACGCAGGCCAAGCCCGCGAAGGTGCTGCCGAACTTCACCGCCCGCTCCCGCGCCGCCATCCGTGCCACCCGGTCCGCGTCGGTCTTCCGTTGGGGTTCCGCGGCCTATGCGAAGTGGTACGCGAAGGCCCACATCGACGCCAAGTACCACTGGGGCGCATCACAGTTCGGCTGCCTCGTGTCGCTGTGGAACCGTGAGAGCCACTGGAACTTCCAGGCCGTGAACCGATGGGGTCGCGCCTTCGGCATCCCGCAGACGAAGATCGGCAACATCCGCGCCTACGGCGTCGCCTACGGCACCTTCATGCAGACGCCGGAGCTGCAGGTGCAGGTGGGCGCCAACTACATCCGCTCGCGCTATGGCAGCCCCTGCAACGCCTACGCGCATGCCCGCGCCTATGGGTGGTACTGAGTGCGGGCTCGCGCCCGTGCGATCACCCTCCTGATCGCCGCACTGCTCGCAACGCCCACGGCGCCCGCCGCTGCGCTGTCGACGGCAGTGCACCCCGCGCCCGCGCCGTCGGACGCCGCCGTGGCCATCCGTGGACGGGCCTCGCTGCCGAGCCTCACCACGCGACTGCAGGGCCTGCTGCCGGGCGTTGCCGAGGCCCAGGCTCGCGCCCTCACCGAGCAGACCGCCGCACTCGCCCGTGCCACCCGCATCGCCCGCCGTGAGGCCGCCGCCCGCGCATCACGGGCCCGCGCCCTCGCCGCCATCCGCCACCTCGCCGTGCCCGCCTACGGGCGCATCGCGGAGGGTTTCGGCGCACGCGGCCTCTGGAGCAGCCGCCACACCGGCATCGACATCGACGCGCCCTACTGGTCCACCGTGCACAGCGTCGTCGCCGGCGTCGTCGTGAAGTCGGTGTACGACCGTGCGTACGGCAACCTCGTCGTCGTGCGCGGACATGGCGTCGACATCTGGTACGCCCACATGGCGCGGCGCGATGTGCGTGTGGGCCAGCGGGTGCGCTTCGACCAGGGCCTCGGCCGCGTCGGGTGTACCGGCCGCTGCTTCGGGCCGCACCTGCACCTCGAGGTGCGTGTGCACGACATGCCCACCGACCCGGCCGCCTTCCTCTGGGGACCGCACCGCGGCATCCCCGGCCCGGTGCCCGCGTGGGCCCGTCACGGTGTGCTCACCACCCTCTCCGGCGCCTGATCGCCCCTGACCATGCGCTCACCGAGCGCACACCGGTCCCGAAGGGTGCAGTCGTCGAGCGCGACTAGGGTTGCCTCGACGAGTGGAGTTCCATGGATCTGTACGAATACCAGGCGCGCGAACTGTTCGCAGCGCACGGTGTGCCGGTGATCGCCGCGTACACCGCCGACACCCCAGACGAGGCCGCCACAGCGGCTGAGCGCATCAACGGCATGTGCGTCGTGAAGGCGCAGGTGAAGACCGGCGGCCGAGGCAAGGCCGGCGGCGTGAAGCTCGCGAAGACGGTCGATGAGGCCCGCGCCCGTGCCACCGACATCCTCGGCATGGACATCAAGGGCCACACCGTGCGCCGCGTGCTCGTCACCGGCGCCGTCGACATCGCCCGCGAGTTCTACGTGTCCTTCCTGCTCGACCGCGCCAACCGCGCCTACCTCGCGATGGCGAGCGTTGAAGGCGGCATGGACATCGAGGAGGTCGCGCGCACGAAGCCCGAGGCGCTCGCCCGCATCCGCGTCGACGCCATCGAGGGTGTGACGCCGGCAAAGGCGGCCGAGATCGCTGCCACCGCCAACTTCCCCGAGGAGCTGCGCCCCGCGATCGCCGAGGTGCTGCAGAAGCTGTGGCGCGTGCTCGTCGCCGAGGACGCCACGCTCGTCGAGGTCAACCCGCTCGTCCTCACCGAGCAGGGCGATGTGCTCGCCATCGACGGCAAGGTGACGCTCGACGACAACGCTCGCTTCCGTCACCCGCACCACGAGGCCTTCGTCGATCGTGCGGCCACCGATCCCATCGAGCTGCGCGCCAAGGAGCTCGACCTCAACTACGTGAAGCTCGACGGCTCCGTCGGCATCATCGGCAATGGCGCCGGCCTCGTCATGTCGACGCTCGACGTCGTCGCGTACGCCGGCGAGGAGTTCGGTGGCGTGAAGCCGGCGAACTTCCTCGACATCGGCGGCGGCGCGAGCGCGCAGGTCATGGCGAACGGCCTCGACATCGTGCTGAACGATCCCGATGTGAAGGCCGTGTTCGTCAACGTCTTCGGCGGCATCACCGCGTGTGACGCGGTGGCGAACGGCATCATCCAGGCCATCGCACTGCTCGAGAGCCGTGGCGAGCCGGTGACGAAGCCGCTCGTGTGCCGCATCGACGGCAACAACGCGGTCGAGGGTCGACGCATCCTCGACGAATCCGGGCTCGCGATCGTCGAGCGCGTGGAGACCATGGACGAGGCCGCGCGGCGCGTGGCCCAGCTTGCGGCAGGTGCATGAGATGACGATCTTCCTCGATGCGAACAGCCGGATCCTCGTGCAGGGCATGACGGGGTCCGAGGGTTCGAAGCACACCCGACGCATGGTTGCCGGTGGGTCCACCATCGTCGCCGGCGTCACGCCCGGCAAGGGCGGGCAGCAGCTCGACGGCATCCCGGTGTTCGACACCTGCCAGGAGGCCGTGGCCGCGACGGGTGCCAACGTGTCCGTCGTGTTCGTGCCGCCGAAGGCTGCGAAGGCGGCCGTCATGCAGGCCATCGACGCCGAGATCCCGCTCATCGTCGTCATCACCGAGGGCATCCCGGTGGCCGACACCGCCGAGTTCTTCCAGTACGCGCAGAACGCGGGCAAGAGCCGCATCATCGGCCCCAACTGCCCGGGCATCATCAGCCCCGAGCAGAGCAACGCCGGCATCACGCCGTCCGACATCACGAAGCGCGGCCGCATCGGCCTGGTCTCGAAGTCGGGCACGCTGACGTACCAGATGATGTACGAGCTGCGCGACATCGGCTTCACCACCTGCGTCGGCATCGGTGGCGACCCCATCGTCGGCACCACGCACATCGACTGCATCGCCGCGTTCGAGGCCGACCCCGACACCGATGCCATCGTCATGATCGGTGAGATCGGTGGCGACGCCGAGGAGCGTGCGGCGGCCTACATCAAGGAGCATGTGACGAAGCCGGTTGTCGGCTACGTCGCCGGCTTCACGGCCCCCGAGGGCAAGACGATGGGCCACGCCGGCGCCATCGTCTCCGGCTCCGCCGGCACTGCCGAGGCCAAGAAGGTGGCCCTCGAGGCCGCTGGCGTGAAGGTGGGCAAGACGCCGTCCGAGACGGCACGCCTCATGCGCGAGATCATCCAGGGTCTCTGACACCTGCGTGAAGGCGCCGTCCCGCTGGGGCGGCGCCTTCGTCGTGCCTGCGGGTCGCGCGCCCGCGTCCGGCGCGCATGACAGGATGCGGCCGTGGCACGGGACGGATCGGAGGCGCGGGGACCCGTCCCCGAGAACGTCGTGCCGCTGCCGCGCCGCCGTTCGAGCAGCCTCGGCGGCCGACTCGCATCGGTGCCCGAACCTGCCGCCACCATCTGGCCAGGCCCGGCGGCCGGACTCATCGCCGGCAGTTGGGCGGCCATCATGTCGCTGCTCATCGTGGCCTTCGTCGTGCTGGTGGCCTGGATCTTCGCCCCCCTCGGTAGCGGCCAGTTCGGCGATGCCATGCGTGTGGCCGGGGCCGGATGGCTCATCGCCAACGGTGGGTCACTCACGTGGGACAGTGCGGTCCTCGGCCTGCCGCCCCTGCTCGTCACCCTGCTCATCGTGCTGCTGCAGCGGCGGGCCGCGCGCTGGCTCGTGGACGCCGTCGCTGCCCCGACGCCCGTCGGTGTCCTCCCCGGCGCGCTGTTCGCCATGGCCGCGGCGATGTCCGTGCAGGTCGTCGTCGCCGTCTCGATCGAGGCGGACGGCATCACGACCCCCCTGTGGCGGGATGCTGTGGGTGCCCTCGT
>JAKALQ010000034.1 GCA_021824095.1 Actinomycetes bacterium | reverse complement strand
CAGGCGCCGGTGACGCGACGGGCGCGGATCTTGCCGCGGTCCGAGATGTACTTGCGCAGCGAGGCTGCGTCCTTGTAGTCGACGGTGAGTGCCGCGTCCTTGCAGAACACGCAAACCTTCTTCTTGCCCGGCTTGCGCAGTTCGCGCTTGGGATTCGGGGCCATCGTGGTGCTCCGTTCTTCGGATGCCCAGCGACGCTGGGATGGTCCAATGGATGGGGTTCGGTGTGCGCACCGGTCGATGCGCACGTGGCGACCGGGGTCGCCTAGAAGGGGGGCTCGTCGAAGTTCGAGCCGCCCCACGAGCCGCCGGCACTCGGTGCCGCAGCCCAGGGGTCGTCGGAGGCAGCGGTGGTGGTGGCACCACCCGCGGCGTTGCCGGGCCCGCGGTTCACGCGGGTGACCTTCGCCGTGGCGTTGCGCAGGGCCGGACCGACGTCCTCGACGTCGAGTTCGTACACCGTGCGCTTCTCGCCTTCCTTCGTCTCGTACGAGCGCTGCCGCAGGCGACCATTGACGATCACCCGCATGCCGCGCTGCAGGGACTCCGCGACGTTCTCGGCGTACTGACGCCACACGCTGCACGTGAGGTAGAGGGACTCGCCGTCCTTCCACTCACCGGACTGCGCGTCACGCGTGCGAGGCGTGCTCGCGATGCGGAACCGGGCCACGGCCTGGCCGCTCGGGGTGAAGCGCAGCTCCGGGTCGTCGACAAGGTTGCCGACGACCGTGATGACCGTTTCGCCTGCCATGACGGCCTACTTGGCGTCCGTGCGCATGACCTTGGTGCGCAGCACGGCCTCATTGAGGTTGAGCTGGCGGTCGAGCTCGGCGACAGCGGCCGGCGTGCACGACATCGTCGCGACGGCGTAGATGCCGTCCGACTTCTTGTTGATGTCGTAGGCCAGACGGCGCCGGCCCCAGATGTCGAGCTTCTCCACGCTGCCGCCGTCATTGCGGACGACATTGAGGAAGGTCTCAAGGCTGGGGGCGACGGTGCGCTCCTCGAGATCGGGATCGAGGATCACCATGACTTCATACTGACGCATGCGTTCAACACCTCCTACGGGCTGATCGGCCACGGTCCATCCGTGGCAGGAGGGCAATGCGTCTGCGGATCGCGTGGGCATCTGGCCCACACCGACGGAACCGTCGGACTGATCGCAGCCCCCCGAGCCTACCGGAGCGGGGAGGGCCGCCGCGAACCGAGCGACTGCCGCCTGTCACCGCGCCGAGGGGTTGAAGGCCCATCACAGCAGCCCGCCGGCCCCTACCGTCTCGCCATGACGATGCTCCCCACCGGCCAGGAGCCGGCCACCCTCCGCATGGGTGACGGCGCCACCCTGCAGTACATCCTCGACACGACGGTGCGCTCGGACGCACCGCTCCTCGTCTACCACCACGGCACACCGGCAGCCGGGCCCGTGTCCCCGGCCCTCCTTGACGCCTCCCGGACGGCCGGCTTCCGGCTCGTCGAACTGGTGCGGCCTGGGTACGGCACCTCCGACCGGGTGCCGGGCCGCACGGTCGCCTCGAACACGGCACGCACCCGGGCCCTCGTCGACCACCTCGGGGGAGGCGCCTTCGCGTCCTGCGGCTGGTCCGGTGGCGGCCCGCACACGCTCGCGGACGCCGCCCTGCTCCCCGACTGCGTGGGCGCCCTGTCGATCGCAGGGGTGGGTCCCTTCGATGCCGCGGACCTCGACTTCCTTGCGGGCATGGGCGCCGACAACGTGGCGGAGTTCGGTGCCGCGTCCGATCCCGCCGCCCTCGAGTCCTTCCTCACGGCAGCTGCGGATGGCCTGCGCAGCGGCGATGCCGATGCCATGCGCCGCGAGATGGCGTCACTGCTCCCGCCGGCCGACCTCGCCTTCCTCGATGCGGCGACGGCCGGCAACCTCGCGGCCAGCCTGGCCTGGTCGGTCGAGCACGGCATCTGGGGCTGGTTCGACGACGACATCGCGTTCACTCGGGCCTGGGGCTTCGATCCTGCGGACATCCGGGTGCCCGTGACCCTGTTGCAGGGCGCCGACGACCTCATGGTGCCGTTCGCACATGGGCAGTGGCTGGCGGCGAGCATGCCGCACGCGCACGCGGTGCTCGAGCAGGGCGAGGGGCACCTGTCGATCGTGGCCCGCCACCTCGGTGCGGCCGTGCGCGCCCTGCGCTCGCTGCTGCCCGCCTGATTGTCAGCGGGGTGGGGCGAGGCAGGCGAGCACCTCGTCGTCGCTCGTCTGGCCGAAGTCGTCGTAGTACGAGCCGACCGCGGTGAAGTCGGCATCGGTCTCGACGGCGACGAGCGCATCGGCCTCCCCCGCCAACCGACTGGTCCACTCAGTCGGGGCCACGGGGACGGCGAGCACGACACGTGCCGCCCCACGGGCACGGGCGCAGCGGCAGGCGGCCCGGGCGTCGATGCCGGTGGCGACACCATCGTCGACGATGACAGCGGTGCGCCCGCGCACCGGCAACTGCGGGTGCGCCGCGCGGATGCGGCCCACGCGCTCGTCGAGCGCAGCCCGCGCCGTCGCCACGCTGGCGTCCAGGGCGATAGCGGGCAACGCGAGTTGCGCACGGATGTCGTCGTTCCAGACGACGATGCCGTCCTCGGCCACCGCACCCATGCCGACCTCGGCCTGGCCGGGCACGCCGATCTTGCGTACGACGATGACATCGAGCGGTGCAGCGAGCGCTGCCGCCACCTCGCGGGCCACGGGCACGCCCCCGCGTGGGAGGCCGAGCACGACCGGCCGGTCGAGGGCCATGTCGCGAAGCCGTGCCCCGAGCCGTTGCCCGGCGTCACGGCGATCGGCGAACATGGCCGGCGTCACTACCCGAGGAGCTCGAAGGTGACCGAGACGCTCGCCGTGACCTTCTGGGTGCCTGGGTCGATGGTGATGGCGTCCGCCGCAGCGACGCCGAGCCGCGTGGCGCCGTAGAAGATGGGCGTCGGGATACCGGATGCGGTCTCGACGACCTTCGTGGCGCGCCCCACGCGCTCGCCGAGTGCCTTCGCGTAGTCCGCGGCACGCTGCTTGGCATCGGCAACGGCCTTGGTGCGGGCGGTGCCGGCGACCGCGGTCGGGTCGGCCACGTCCAGGCTCACTCCGCCGATCTGCACGGCGTCGCCACCGGCCGTCACGGCCGTGTCGAGCACCGCGGCAGCCGTCGTGATGTCACTCACGACCGACACCCCGATGGTGGCGCGGTAGCCACGGAGCACCGGCGAACCGGACGGTGCCGGATAGTCGTACTCCGGAGCGAGTGACACCCCACTCGTCGTGAGGTCGGCGGCCTTCACACCGACGCCGAGGATGGCGTTGCGCAGCGTCGTGTAGGTGCTCGAGGCCTGGGCCATGGCGTCCTTGGCCGTGGACGCGAGCACGCTCACCGAGAGGCTCGTCGTCGCACGGTCCCGTTGCACGGACGTCGAGCCGCTGCCCGTGACCGTGATGGTGCCGACCTTCGCGGTGCCCGCGTCGGCGGGGGTGCTCACCGCCCCGAGGGTGAGGAGGCCGAGCGCGGCGACGGCCGCGGTGGCGATGGTCCGATGGATCGTCTGCTGCCTGATCATGCGGCCATCGTCCCGCGATCACCGACCACCGACAATGCCGCACACCGATCGTGAGCCACTGGTGCACCGATCGTGAGGTGCATTCGCAGGCGGGCGTCATGCGTGCTGCGGCGGCGCGCGCCCCTACGCTTTCCCTGTGATCGACATTGCTTTGCTGCGTGAGCAACCGGATGTGGTGCGGGCGTCCCAGCGGGCCCGCGGTGACCGCGTCGAGCTGGTGGATGAGGCCATTGCCGTCGACGCCTCGCGTCGTGCGGCGGTTGCCACCTTCGACGCACTGCGCAATGAGCAGAAGGTGCTCGGCAAGCAGATCGGCCCGCTCCAGGGTGCCGTGAAGCGGGGCGACACGTCGAAGCAGGCCGAGCTTGACGCCCTCATGGCACGCGCGGCGGACCTCTCCGAGAGCGTTGCCGAGGCCGAGCGCCACATGCGCGACGCTGACGAGGCCCTTGACGCCGTGCTGCGTGAGTTCGCCAACATCGTGCACCCGGACGTGCCTGTGGGTGGCGAGGATGACTTCGTCGTCATCGAGCACGTCGGCACACCCCGCGACTTCGCGGCCGAGGGCATCACGGTGCGGGATCACATCGAGATCGGCACGGCCCTGCAGGCCATCGACATCGAGCGCGGCGCCAAGGTGTCCGGCTCACGCTTCTACTACCTCACGGGCATCGGCGCCCTGCTCGAGTTCGCGCTCGTGCAACTGGCCCTTGAGCAGGCGCAGCGCAACGGCTTCATCCCCGTGATCCCGCCGGCCCTCGTCCGTCCCGCCGCCATGGAGGGCACGGGCTTCCTCGGGCAGGCAGCGGAGAACGTCTACCGTCTTGAGGCCGACGACCTCTACCTCGTCGGCACGAGCGAGGTGCCGCTCGCGGCGTACCACATGGACGAGATCCTCGACGCGGCCAGCCTGCCGCGGCGCTACGTCGGCTACTCGCCGTGCTTCCGTCGCGAGGCCGGTGCCGCCGGCAAGGACACACGCGGCATCTTCCGTGTGCACTGGTTCGACAAGGTCGAGATGTTCGTCTACTGCGATCCCGAGGAGGCCGAGCAGCGGCACCGCGAGATCCTCGCCTTCGAACGGCAGTTCCTCGACGCCTGCGAGGTGCCGTACCGCGTCATCGACGTGGCTTCCGGCGACCTCGGGTCCTCGGCCATCCGCAAGTTCGACTGCGAGGCGTGGATCCCGTCACAGGAGCGCTATCGCGAGCTCACGTCCACCTCGAACTGCACGACGTTCCAGTCCCGTCGCCTGCGCACGCGCATGCGCGACGCGTCCGGCACGCGCCCGGTGGCCACGCTCAATGGCACCCTGGTGGCCATCACGCGCACCATCATCGCCATCCTCGAGAACCACCAGCAGGCCGACGGCTCCGTCACGGTCCCGGTGGCGCTGCAGCCCTACCTCGGTGGCCGCACGGAGCTGCGCCCGGTCTGACCCACGGATGCATCACCGCCGAACTCGACGGGCATTGCCTGCACACTTGTTGTTGCAGGACAACGACATAATCGATTCAGTGATGCGGGCAGCGCGCGAATGCCGTGTCAGAGCGCGCCGGCGAGTTCCAGCAGGAGGCGTCCGACGGCGTCCTCGTCGTTGCGTCCGATGATGGTGTCGAAGCGTCGCAGCAGCGAGGCATGCGCATTGGCGACGATGAAGGGATTGCCCGCCCAGGCGAGCATGGGTTCGTCATTCGGCATGTCGCCGACCGCCGCCACCTCGTCGGGCGCATAGCCGAGCTCGGTGGCGAGTAGGGCGAGGGTGGAACCCTTCGTCACACCGGCAGCCGAGAACTCGATGAGCACGTCGTAGATGTTCGAATGCGTGGCCTGGATGACGCCCTCGATGGCGTGTTCGAGCACGGCGAGCAGTTCGTCGGCAGTGCGGCCGTCACCCTCGGGTGGACGGGCCACCATCTTCACCGTCCGATCGCCCGCAACGAGGTCGTGGATGTCGCCCGTCGGCACACTGCCGGCCACAGCGCCACGCGGTTGGTAGCCCGGGGTCATGACGAACTCGCTGTTGGGCGACCATTCGACGCCCGCAGTGACATCCATGGCGGTGGCAGCAGCCAGGCGCATACCCACCTCGGATCGCTCGACGCCGAACTCCAGGCCTGGGATGGCCGCGAGCATGCGGTCGACCGCGAGCCGGGCATCCACGGTGCGCATGGGGAAGGTGCGCACGATCTCGCGGCGTCCCGCATCGACGATGATGCCGCCGTTCGCGGACACGATGTAGCCGGTGAAGTCGGTCTGCTCGATGACGGACGGCAGCCAGCGTGGGGGCCGGCCGGTGACGAACATGACCTCGAGGCCAGCCTCGCGGGCGGCATGGAGGGCACGGCGGTTGCCCTCGGACACGGTGCCGTCATGGCCGAGGAAGGTGCCATCGAGGTCGGTGGCAAGGAGTCGGATGGCCATGCGTCAGTCGCGATCGATGAGGTCGACGATGCGCTTGAGGTCACCGGTGGTGGCGAACTCGATGGTGACGGTGCCCTTGGTGCGCCCCATCTCGATGCGCACACGCGTGTCGAGGCGGTCGCTCAGGCGTTCACCGAGGTCCTGCAACCCCGGGGCGCTGATGCGCTGGCGGCGCTGCCGTGGCCGTGACGGCTCCTCTGGTGCGGCACCGACGGCCACGAGCTCCTCGGTGGAGCGAACCGAGAGGCCCTCGGCGACGATGCGGGTGGCGAGCGCCTCCATGGCCTCCGCGTCCGGCAGGGCCAGCAGTGCGCGGGCGTGGCCGGCGCTGAGCACGCCGGCGGCGACCCGTCGCTGCACGGCGGGTGGCAGCTTGAGCAGCCGCAGGGTGTTGGAGATCTGGGGACGGGAGCGGCCGATGCGGGTGGCGAGCTCCTCCTGGCTGCAGCCGAAGTCGTCGAGCAGCTGCTGGTAGGCCGCCGCCTCCTCGAGGGCGTTCAGCTGGGCACGATGCAGGTTCTCCAGCAGCGCGTCCCGCAGCAGCACGTCGTCCGGCGTCTCGCGGATGATCGCCGGGATGTGGGTGAGGCCCGCCTGCTGCGACGCACGCCAGCGGCGCTCGCCGGCCACGAGCTCGTAGCGGCCACCATCGCGCCGGCGCACGACGATGGGCTGCAGCAGCCCGATCTCCCGGATGGAGTGCACGAGCTCGGCGAGGGCATCCTCGTCGAACACCGTGCGCGGCTGGCGCGGGTTGGGGACGATGTCACCGATGGGGAGTTCTGCGTAGATTGCCCCGTTTTGTGACGGTTCCGTTGCGGCTGTTGCACCCTCCGCGGTCGGGATGAGGGCGCCGAGCCCCAGACCGAGGCCCCGTCGACGTTCGGTGTTCATGCGTCCATCCCTGCGAGTTCACGTGCGGCCTCCCGGTACGACAGCGCGCCCGGCGACATGGGGTCGTACTGCAGCACCGTCTGGTGGTGGCTTGGCGCCTCCGAGACGCGCACGGAGCGCGGCACCACGGTCTGCAGCACGCGCTCGCCGAAGTGGCTGCGCACCTCGCCGGCAACGTCCTGAGCAAGGCGTGTGCGGGCGTCGTACATGGTGAGGAGGATCGTGGAGACCCGGAGCACGGGGTTGAGGGCGGTGCGGATGAGGTCAACCGTCTTCAGCAACTGGCCGAGGCCCTCGAGGGCGTAGTACTCGCACTGGATGGGGATGAGCACCTCGCCGGCGGCAACGAGGGCGTTCACGGTGAGCAGGCCGAGGCTCGGCGGGCAGTCGATGAGGATGAAGTCGAGCGGGCGCCCGTGGTCGCGCACATGGACGAGGCGGTGTTCATCGACGGCGCGCTTGAGCCGGTGCTCACGCGCGATGAGGCTCACGAGTTCGATCTCCGCCCCAGCGAGGTCGATGGTGGCCGGTGCGCAGAACAGCCCGGGGATCGCCGTCACCGGCACGACCACCTCCGACAGGGGGACGCCGTCGACGAGGACGCGATAGACGTCCGGGGTGCCGGACTGGTGGGGCACATCGAGGGCCGTGGAGGCGTTGCCCTGCGGGTCAAGATCGATGACGAGCACATGGAGACCCTGCTGTGCGAGCGCGGCGGCCAGGTTCACCGTTGTGGTCGTCTTGCCGACGCCACCCTTCTGGTTGGCGACGGTGAGGATGCGTGTTTCACGTGAAACGTCCACGTCACTCCCCTTCCGTGCCCTGCGCGGTGTCCGCCCGGTCGATGATGACCGCGGTCGTGTTGCCCACCGTGCGTATCGTGGCGGTGAGGCCCCGCTTCTTCAACGTGGGCGCTGCCTCCTCCACCTCGGCCGCCGCCCGCTCCCCCTTGAGGGCGACGAGCTGCCCGCCTGGTCGCACGAGGGGCCAGCACCAGCCGATGAGACGCTCAAGTGGTGCCACGGCGCGGGCCGTCACCACCGACGCTGGAGCAACCACGGCGTCCTCGGCCCGACCGCGCACCACCGACACGCGATCGACAAGGCCGAGTGCCTCCACCGTCTCCTCGAGGAAGCGTGATCGGCGCAGCAGGGGCTCAAGCAGGGTGACGTGCACATCCGGTCGCACGATGGCGAGCGGGATGCCGGGGAGGCCGGCACCGGAGCCGACGTCGATGACCGTGGCTCCCTCGGGCACGCAGGCCTCCACGACGGCGGAGTTCATGATGTGCCGCTCCCAGAGCCGGTCCACCTCCCGAGGCCCGATGAGCCCGCGCTCCAGGCCGACGGTGGCGAGGATGTGCTCGTAGCGTCGCAACAGGGGAAGCGCGAAACCCCAGCGCTCCTCGGGCGCTGGGGTTTCACGTGAAACGTCGGCCGTCACTCCGCGGTCACGACCACCCGGCGGTTGGGCTCCTCGCCCTCGGAGGACGAGATGGCACCGGCCGCGGCAACCGCGTCGTGGACGATCTTGCGCTCGAAGGGGTTCATGGGCTTGAGGCGCACCGGCTCACGCGTGGTGATGGCGTCCTCGGCGGCCCGGCGACCGAGCTCCTCGAGTTCCTTGCGTCGCGCCGCGCGGTGCCCACCGATGTCGAGCATGAGACGCGAGCGCTCACCGGTCTCCCGGGTGACGGCCAGGCGCGTGAGCTCCTGCAGGGCGTCGAGCGTGGTGCCGCGCTGCCCGATGAGGTGCTCCAGTCGGCCGCCGGTGATGCTCACGACGGCGCGTTCGCCCTCGACATCCATGTCGATGTCGCCATCAAGGTCGGCGATGTCGAGCAGCGCCTCCAGGTAGTCGGCGGCGATGTCACCCTCGCGCTCGAGGGATTCGATGCTCTTGTCGGTCATGGTCGGTTCCTTCCACGGATGGCGATCACGGCGATCGCTGTGGTGCTACTTGTCGGTGCGGGGGCCCTTGCGCTTCGTACGCGGCTGCCGCTTCGGCTGCACCCGCTGCACGGGCTCGGACGGGGAGGTCGGACGCTGCTCCTGCTGCTGGGCGCCCTTGCCCTTGCGACGCTGGCGCTCCTCCCAGGCAGCGTAGGCGGGCGTGCCGGGGGCGGGGCTGTTGCGGATGACCCAGAACTGCTGCCCCATGGTCCACAGGTTCGAGACCAGCCAGTAGATGAGCACGCCGATGGGGAACCCGAAGCCGCCGATGGCGAACATGAACGGGAAGACGTACATCATGATCTTCTGCTGCTGCACCATGGGGTTGTCGGCAGCCACGTTCTTCACCATGAGCTGGCGCTGCGTCATGAAGGTGGTGGCGGTCATGAGCACGACCATGGTGGCGGCAAGGATCTCGGTCGCCAGCGGGTTCGGCGTCTGGCCGGCGTCCTTGAAGCTCGAGTGCAGGGGCACGGCGAAGAGGGCCGCATTGCGGGCACTATCGACGAGCGAGGTGTACTGGCTCCACTCGAACACGCCACGCGGGGTGTTGGTGGACAGGCCCTGGAGCACGGAGAAGAGGGCGAAGAAGATCGGCGACTGCAGCAGGATCGGCAGGCACGACGACAGCGGGTTGGTACCCGTCTCGCGGTAGACCTTCATCATCTCCTGCGACTGCCGCTCGCGGTCGCCGGCGTACTTCTCCTGGATCTCCTTCATCCGCGGCTGGATGATCTGCAGGTTGCGCTGGGCGCGGATCTGCTTCACGAACAGCGGGATGAGGGCCACGCGGATGAGCAGCACAAGGCCCACGATGGACAGGCCCCAGGTGATGCCGCTGTCGCGACCGAACAGGGGCGAGAGCGCAGCATGGAACTGCACCAGGATCCAGGAGACCGCGATGCGCAGCCAGTCGAGGATGAACACGATCAGACTCCGGTGCTCGTGATTCGGGGACGACCGTCCGGGTGGATCAACGGTCGCCACATGCCGCGTGGAGGTACCGGATCGAGCCCACCCCGGGTGAACGGGGTGCAGCGCACGAGCCGATAGGAGAGAAGCGTAAGCCCCTTGAAGGGTCCGTGCGTGCGCAGTGACTCCACGGCATAGCGCGAGCAGGACGGGTGGTAGCGGCACACGTCACCCAGCATGGGCGAGATGGTCCACTGGTAGACCCGGATGGGGGCGATGAGCACCCAGGCGAGGGCGAGGCCGATGCCCCGCACCCAGAGGCGGTCCCAGATACGCACGAGGGTGTCAGGCATGGAGACCGGCCCGGTCGAGGAGGGAGCCGAGCTCACCGGCGACGTCGGCACCATGGGCACCGGCAAGGGCGCGTACGACGAGGTCGGTGGTGGGGGGCAGCACCCCGAGCCGTGCGGCGACGAGGTGCCGCAGTTGACGCGCCACGCGATGGCGCTGTACCGAGTTGCCGACGACCTTGCCGACAACGAAACCCGCCCGGGGGGCCGAGGGCTCCGGGCGGGTGAGGACATGCAGCACGAGATGGGGGGACCCCAGTCGACGTCCGCGCCGCATCACATGCCGCAGCTCCGTCGACGTCCGCAACCGGTTCGGTTGCGGGAGCATTCAGACCGCGATCTCGTGACGGCCCTTGCGACGGCGGGCCGAGAGGATGGCACGACCCGCACGGGTGCGCATGCGCAGGCGGAAGCCGTGCTTCTTGTGACGCTTGCGGTTGTTCGGCTGGAAGGTGCGCTTCACGACGGTGCTCCGGTGGCTCTGGGGGAAGTTCCTGACGACCGAGGCCGTCGAACAGCACACGGTACGGAATGCCCGGCCGGTTGGTCAAAACGTGGACGCCGGCAACATCCCCAAGCGCGGAGGTGGATGACCGGGCCCATGGGCCATGCCTGTGGATAAGTCTTGTCCGTCCGTGTGACCGGCCACTATGGTCCATGCGCTGAACGGTCCACAACTGTGGACAACGTGTGCATCGCGAGGGGAGCGCCATGGAAGCGCAGCAATGGGCGGCGGTCCTCGCCAGGCCTTCGATCACCGAGTTGCCGGCACAGGATCGGGCCTTCATCGGCATGGCCGGCCCCCTGGCGCTGGTGCAGCACAAGATCATCCTCGCGGTGCCGAACGACTTCACGAAGGACATCCTCGAGACGCGGCTGCGTCCGGCGGTCGAGGCCGCGCTCGCCGAGGTGGTGGGTGAGGAGATCGCGATGCACGTCATCGTCGACCCCGATCACGCCCAGGCGATCGATGAGCACGAGGCCGACGCCCAGGCCGACGCCACCTACGCCGAGCCAGAGCCGCAGGAGTCCACGCGCCCGGGCTCCGGGGCGCCGACGCCGCGCACCGATGACGGCACCCGCCTCAACCCGAAGTACACCTTCGACACCTTCGTCATCGGGTCGAGCAACCGCTTCGCCCACGCCGCCGCCGTCGCCGTCGCCGAGCAGATCGCCAAGGCCTACAACCCGCTCTTCATCTACGGCGAGTCCGGCCTGGGCAAGACCCACCTGCTCCACGCCATCGGTCACTACGCGCGCAGCCTGTGGAAGGGCGTGCGCGTGCGCTATGTGAGCTCCGAGGAGTTCACGAACGAGTTCATCAACTCCATCCGCGACGACAAGGCCGCGGCCTTCCAGCGCAAATACCGCGACATCGACGTCCTGCTCGTCGATGACATCCAGTTCCTCGGCGGCAAGATCCAGACGCAGGAGGAGTTCTTCCACACCTTCAACACCCTGCACAACGCGAACAAGCAGATCGTCGTCACCTCCGACCTGCCCCCGAAGCAGCTGCCGAACTTCGAGGATCGCATGCGCTCGCGCTTCGAGTGGGGCCTCATCACCGACATCCAGCCGCCGGACCTCGAGACCCGCATCGCCATCCTGCGCAAGAAGACGCTGCAGGAGCGGCTCACGGTGCCACCGGAGGTGCTCGAGTTCATCGCCTCGAAGATCTCGACGAACATCCGCGAACTTGAGGGCGCGCTCATCCGCGTCACGGCCTTCGCCAACCTCAACCGGCAGCCGGCGGACCTGCACCTCGCCGAGGTGGTGCTCAAGGACCTCATCCCCGACCCCGTCGGCCCCGAGATCACCGCGAAGCAGATCATGGAGCAGACGGCCGTCTACTACGGCGTCACCATCGACGACCTCTGCGGCTCGTCCCGCTCGCGGGTGCTCGTGACCGCCCGCCAGATCGCCATGTACCTCTGCCGCGAGCTCACCGACCTGTCGCTGCCGAAGATCGGGCAGGCCTTCGGTGGGCGCGACCACACAACGGTCATGCACGCCGATCGCAAGGTGCGTCAGCTCATGGCCGAGCGTCGCAGCCTCTACAACCAGGTGGCCGACCTCACCCAGCGCATCCGCAGCACCAGCCGGGTGTAGCCCGCTGCCCGTGGTCCACAGCCGCGGCCGGGTCATCGGTGTGTGGTCTGCATCCAGGTCTCCAAGGGTTCGTCATCGTCATCGGTGCGTGGGATATGTGGATGACGGCCGCCTGCAGGCCCCTGACCTGCGCAAACACCGCGTCGGCGGCGCCGAACCCTGTGGATGACGGTTGTGGGCCGCCGGTGGGTGCGCGGCGGCGCCGGTGGACGGGCCGGCGTCATCCCATGACGTGGCCGCTGGAGCCACAGGTTGTCCACAGGTTGTGACCACAGCGACCCTGCACTGCAGGTTCACACCCCTCCATCCACATCTTGTCCACAGCTGTGTGGGTAACCCCATGCATCCACAGGGATCGGTAGTCGCACACCGCGTCCCCGTGCCACGATTGGCGCTCGCACCGAAGGGGTCTGCTGTGAAGCTGCGTATCGAGCGTGACGTGTTGGCCGAGGCCGTGGCGTGGGCTGCCCGCTCCCTGCCGACGAGGCCATCCCAGGCGGTGCTCGCCGGCCTCGTGCTCTCCGCCACCGGCGACACCCTCGTGCTCTCCGCCTACGACCATGAGGTGAGCGCGCGCGCCGAGATCGAGGCCGCCGTCGAGGTCGAGGGCACCGTCGTCGTCTCCGGTCGCCTGCTGTCCGACATCACCCGCAACCTCCCGTCCGCGCTCGTCACGCTCGCCCTCGACGGCACCCGCGTCGACGTCACCTGTGGGCGTGCCTCCTTCACCCTGCCGACCATGTCGATCAACGACTACCCGGTGCTGCCGCAGATGCCGGGCTTCAGCGGCAGCGTGCCGAGCAGCGTCTTCGCCCAGGCGGTGGCGCAGGTGCAGGTCGCGGCCGGTCGTGACGAGAGCCTGCCGGCTTTCACCGGCATCCGCATCGAGATCGCCGGCGAGACCGTCACCATGGCCGCCACCGATCGCTACCGCCTGGCCGTGCGCGAGTACCTGTGGACGCCGGAGACGCCGGGCTTCGAGGCGCAGGCGCTCGTGCCGGCCCGCACCCTCGCCGATGTGGCGAAGGGGCTCACGGGCAGCGACACCGTGCACATCGCGCTCACGAACGTGGGGGTCGGCGAGGGCCTCATGGGCCTCGAGTCCGGTGGTCGACGCACCACCACGCGCCTGCTCGACGGTGAGTTCCCCGGCTTCCGCAAGCTGCTGCCGCAGGAGCCCACGTCCATCGTGTACGTCGACACCGAGGAGCTGCTCGGTGCCGTGAACCGTGTGGCGCTCGTGGCCGAGAAGCACCAGCCGGTGCGCATCCGGGTGACGCGCGACGAGATCGAGCTCACCGCCGGTGGCGACGAGGCCCATGCCACCGAGCTCCTCGACGGTGGCCTCGACGGCGAGCCCATCGAGATCAGCTTCAACCCGCAGTTCCTCGCGGAGGGACTTGGCGCACTCCGCGCTCCGGTCACCCGCATGTCGTGCACGACGTCGGCGAAGCCGGCGATCTTCACCGGCGTTGCCGAGCGCGGTGCCCCGGCCAACACCGAGTACCAGTACCTGCTCATGCCCGTGCGCCTCGCCGGCTGATGTTCGTCAAGGAGCTCTCGCTTCGCGACTTCCGCTCATACGAGCAGGTGGCGGTCGCGTTCGATGCCGGGACCTCCACCCTCATCGGCAGCAACGGGCAGGGCAAGACCAACCTCATCGAGGCCATCGCCTATGTGGCGACGCTCGGCAGCCATCGCGTCGCCACCGACGCCCCGCTCATCCGCAGCGGCGCGGAGCAGGCGTCGGTGCGCGTCGTCGTCTCGCACGAGGCACGTGACATCGAGCTGCAGGTCGACATCGCGGCGCAGCGTGCGAATCGCGCGTGGGTGCAACGCAATCCGGTGAAGCGCCCGCGTGACCTGCTCGGCTACTGCAACGTCGTCGTGTTCGCCCCGGAGGATCTGGCGCTCGTGAAGGGCGATCCCTCGGACCGTCGACACTTCCTCGACACCACCCTCGTGGCCCTGCGGCCACAGTTGGCGGCCGTGCGCGCCGACCTTGACCGTGTGCTGAAGCAGCGCAATGCCCTGCTGAAGACGGCCCAGCACGCGGCCCGTCGCAGCACCGTCGAGGTCATGCACACACTCGATGCCTGGGACGCGCAGTTCGCCCGCCTCGCGGCCGAACTGGTGCTCGAGCGCCTCGCGCTCATCGAGGCCCTGCAACCGCATGCGGCCGAGCACTACCACCGGGTGAGTGACGACCGCGGCCCACTCGCCATGCGCTACGAGTGCTCGCTCGCCGATGCACCGGAGGAGCGGGACGTCGCCCGATGGGAGGAGGCCTACCGTGCGACCCTCGCCGCCCGTCGCAACGATGAGATCGACCGTGGCATCTCGCTCGTCGGTCCGCATCGCGACGAGCTGCGGCTCACGATCCGCGACCTGCCGGTGAAGGGCTACGCGTCGCACGGCGAGTCCTGGTCGGCGGCCCTCACCCTGCGCCTGGCCGCCTTCGAACTGCTGCGACGCGACCGTCCCGGCGGTGACCCGGTGCTCATCCTCGATGACGTGTTCGCCGAACTCGACGCGCGCCGGCGCACCCGTCTGGCCGAGTTCGCGCACGCGGCGGAGCAGACGCTCGTCACTGCGGCCGTGCCCGAGGACGTGCCGGCGATGCTCACGGGTGCCCGCTACACCGTGGCCAATGGGGGTGTGCGTCGTGACGGATGAGGACGCCGTCGCCGTCGGCGCCCTGCGCCGACTGCGTGCGGCAGTGCGGGCGGGCGTCTCGCCGAAGCGACGGGCGGAGGCGGTGTCGGACGAGCCCCGGTCGGGTGCCGACGATCCGACGCTCGTCGGTGAGGCCGTGCGCGCCTTCATGCGCGAGCGTGGCCTCGATGATCGCCACCGCGTGGCGCGCGTACTCGAGGACTGGCCCACGCTCGTGGGGCCGGAGGTGGCCCAGCATGTGCGCGTCGAGGCCTTCGACGACGGGGCCCTGCTGCTGCGCGCCGACTCCACCACCTGGGCCAACCAGATGCGCCTGCTCCAGGCGACGGTGCTGCGGCGACTGGGTGAGGAGCTCGGTGCCGACGTCGTCGCGAGCATCACGGTGCTCGGCCCCGACGCCCCCTCGTGGCGCCACGGTGCCCGCCGCGTGCCCGGCCGCGGGCCACGCGACACCTACGGCTGAGGCGCTGGGATGGCGCCAGCGCCCTCCTGAGCCCGGCAGGTGCCAAGTGGACTGATCGCCGTGGGAGGGGGGGTCCTGCAGCCTGAGGCGCATTTCTGGGCATTCCAGGGTGCATTCGGCGGTTTCGACGGTAGAATCCGTTGGGTTGCCGGTGTTCAACCACACCGCCGACCGGAGGTAATCCCGTGTCCTACGACGCCAGTGCCATCACCGTCCTCGAGGGCCTCGAGGCCGTCCGCAAGCGCCCCGGCATGTACATCGGGTCCACCGGCGAGCGCGGCCTGCACCACCTCGTGTACGAGGTCGTCGACAACTCCGTCGACGAGGCCCTTGCCGGCTACTGCGACACCATCGACGTCACCATCCTCGCCGACGGCGGTGTGCGCGTCGTCGACAACGGCCGTGGCATCCCCGTCGACATCGTCGAGAGCGAGGGCAAGCCAGCCGTCGAGGTCGTGCTCACCGTCCTGCATGCCGGCGGCAAGTTCGGCGGTGGCGGCTACTCGGTCTCCGGCGGCCTGCACGGCGTCGGCGTCTCCGTCGTGAACGCGCTGTCGACGCGCGTCGAGGTCGAGGTGCACCGCGAGGGGCACGTGTGGCGCCAGGACTACCGCCACGGCGCCCCCATGGCACCGCTCGCGAAGGGCGAGGTGAGTGACCGCACCGGCACCACGGTCACCTTCTGGGCCGACGGCGACATCTTCGAGACCCTCGACTACGACTACTCGACGCTCGCCCGCCGCTTCCAGGAGATGTGCTTCCTCAACCGCGGCCTCACCATCAACGTCGTTGACGAGCGTCCCACCGCGAGCGATGTCGACGGCAACCCGCGTCGCGACAGCTTCCACTACGAGGGCGGCATCTCCGACTTCGTGCGCCACATCAACCATGCGAAGGGCGGCGCCCACCCGAGCATCATCGCCTTCAGTGGTGAGGACACCGACCGTGGCATCAGCATCGATGTCGCGCTGCAGTGGAACGAGTCCTACTCCGAGAGCGTCTACACCTTCGCCAACACCATCAACACCATCGAGGGCGGCACGCACGAGGAGGGCTTCCGCGCCTCGCTCACGTCGCTGCTGAACAAGTTCGCGCGCGAGTGGAACATCCTCAAGGAGAAGGACAACAACCTCACTGGCGATGATGTGCGCGAGGGGCTCACCGCCGTCGTCTCGGTGAAGCTGCGCGAGCCGCAGTTCGAGGGCCAGACGAAGACGAAGCTCGGCAACACCGAGGCCAAGACCTTCACGCAGCGCATGGTGAACGAGTACCTCGGCGAGTGGTTTGAGAAGAACCCCAATGAGGGCAAGGACATCGCCCGCAAGTGCGTGTCTGCGGCAACGGCGCGCATCGCCGCGCGCAAGGCACGCGACCTGGCCCGCAACCGCAAGGGACTGCTCGGTGGGGGCGGCCTGCCCGGCAAGCTCGCCGACTGCTCGAGCAACAACCCGGAGGAGTGCGAGCTCTTCATCGTCGAGGGTGACTCCGCCGGTGGTTCGTCGAAGCAGGGGCGCGACCCGCGCACGCAGGCCATCCTGCCGATTCGCGGCAAGATCCTGAACGTCGAGAAGGCGCGTATCGACAAGGTGCTGCAGAACACCGAGGTGCAGGCGCTCATCAGTGCGCTCGGTACCGGTGTGCACGACGAGTTCGACCTCAACAAGCTGCGCTACCACAAGATCGTGCTCATGGCCGATGCCGACGTCGACGGCCAGCACATCCGCACGCTCCTGCTCACGCTCCTCTTCCGCTTCATGCGCCCGCTCATCGAGCACGGGCACGTGTTCCTCGCCCAGCCGCCGCTGTACAAGATCAAGTGGGTGCGCGAGGAGGCCGAGTACGTCTACTCCGATGCCGAGCGTGACGCCGTCATCGAGGCGGGTGTCGGCGCCGGCAAGCGCGTGCAGAAGGACGATGGCGTGCAGCGCTACAAGGGCCTCGGCGAGATGAACCACGAGGAGCTGCGCGTCACCACGATGGATCCGGAGCACCGTGTGCTCCTGCGGGTCACCATGGAGGACGCGGCCGCCGCCGACGAACTGTTCTCCGTGCTCATGGGCGAGGACGTCGAAA
>JAKALQ010000033.1 GCA_021824095.1 Actinomycetes bacterium | reverse complement strand
CTCCTACGGCACGCACGAGAACTTCCTCGTACGCCGCTCCGTGCCCTTCAGCAGCCTCGTGGCCGCCCTCACCCCGTTCTTCATCACCCGCCAGCTGTTCACGGGCGCCGGTCGCGTGGGGCTCGGCCAGATCGGCGACACCCCGGGCTACCAGATCACGCAGCGCGCCGACTACTTCGAGGCCGAGGTGGGCCTCGAGACGACGATGCGCCGCCCCATCATCAACACCCGCGACGAGCCGCATGCCGACCCCAAGCAGTGGCGCCGCCTCCACGTCATCACCGGCGACGCCAACCTGAGCCAGTTCGCCACCTGGCTCAAGATGGGCACCCTCGCGATCGTCCTCTCCATGGTGGAGGAGGGGCACGAGCTGCCGCACTTCGACGTCGAGGACCCGGTCATCGAACTGCGCGCGGTGTCGCACGACATCGAGCTGCGGCGCGGCATCCGCCTCGTCGGCGGGCACACCGTCACCGCACTCGAGGTGCAGCGCGCCTACCTGGCCGCTGCGCAGGCCGCCGTCGACGCCGACACGGACGCCGAGACGCTCGAGGTGCTCGAGGCCTGGCAGGGCGTCCTCGACGACCTCGCCATCGACCCCCGGCGCTGCGCCGACCGTCTCGACTGGGTGGCGAAGCTGCAGCTGCTCGAGGCCTACATCGAACGTGAGGGGCTGACCTGGGACGCGCCGCGCCTGCAGCTCATCGACCTGCAGTACGCCGACGTGCGCACCGGCAAGGGCCTCGGCGGCCTCCTCACCGCGCGCGGTTCGCTGCGTCGCCTCTTCGACGACGCCGCCATCGAGCGCGCCATGGTGGAGCCGCCAGCCGACACGCGCGCCTGGTTCCGTGGCGAGGTGATCCGCCGCTATCCCCAGCAGGTGGCGGCCGCCTCCTGGGACTCGGTCGTCTTCGACCTGCCCGGCTCCGCCTCGCTCACCCGTGTGCCGCTGCTCGACCCGCTGCGCGGGACCCGCGAGCTCACGGAACCCATCCTCGACGCGTCGCCGACGGCCCGCGTCCTCCTCGACCACTTGGCCCGATGATGCGGAGGCACCATGCGTGAGCAATCCGAGAAGCAGTCTGCGTCGCAGCAGCGCGACGAGCACGTCGTCGACGTGGCGGCAGCATCTGCCATCCAGACGAACGAGCTCGACGCGCTCCTCGACGAGATCGATGGCGTGCTCGAGGTGAACGCCGAGGAGTTCGTGCGCTCGTACGTCCAGAAGGGCGGACAGTGAGCCGCCTCGACCGACGGATCATGGGGATCGAGACCGAGTACGGCCTCACCTGCGTCGGCACGGACGGCACCCGCAAGCTCACGCCCGACGATGCCGCGCGATACCTCTTCCGCGACGTGGTGGCACGCGCCCGGTCGAGCAACGTCTTTCTCACGAACGGCTCACGCCTGTACCTCGACGTCGGCTCCCACCCGGAGTACGCCACCTGTGAGTGTGACGACGTGGCCGACCTCATCGCCCATGAGCGGGCCGGCGACGCGATCCTCATGCGCATGCTCAGCACGGCGGAGGCGCAGATGCGCGAGGAGGGGATCGACGGGACCCTCTACCTGTTCAAGAACAACACCGACTCCGCCGGCAACTCGTACGGCTGCCACGAGAACTACCTCGTGACGCGCAGCGGCGACTTCGCCGAGACCGCGCGCCACCTGGTGCCGTTCCTCATCACACGGCAGCTCATCGTCGGTGCCGGCAAGGTGGCGCAGACGCAGCAGGGGGTGCGCTACTCCGTGAGCCAGCGCGCCGACCACATGTGGGACGGCGTCTCGTCGGCCACCACCCGCTCGCGTCCCATCATCAACACCCGCGACGAGCCCCATGCCGATGCCGAGCAGTACCGGCGCCTGCACGTCATCGTCGGCGACTCGTCCATGTCGCAGACGACGCTGCTGCTCAAGGTGGCGAGCACCGATGCGCTGCTGCGACTGCTCGAGGACCGTCGCCCGATGCGCGACTTCACGCTCGAGAACCCGGTGCGCGCCATCCGCGAGATCGCACTCGACCCCACCGGCCATGTGAAGGTGCGCCTCGCGAACGGGCAGACGGCCACGCCGCTCGAGATTCAGTGGTCGTACTACACGGCAGTGGCCGCGCATGCGGACGAGACGGGCACGAACACCGGCCTCACCGCCCGTGCGCTCGACCTGTGGCGTCGCACCCTCGTCGCGATCGAGGCCGACCGGCCCGCCGACGTCGCCCGCGAGATCGACTGGATCATGAAGCGCGAACTGCTTGAGCGCACCATGACCCGCCATGGCGTGGGCCTCGACCATCCGCGCATCGCCCAGCTCGACCTCGCCTACCACGACATCCGCCCCGACCGCGGTGTGTTCCGCACCATGGAGGCACGCGGCCTCGTCGACACCGTCGTCGACGCCGACGCCATCGATCGGGCCCAGATGGTGCCGCCGCAGACCACGCGCGCCAAGCTGCGTGGCGACTTCATCGCCGCCGCCATGCGCACGGGCACCGAGCACACCGTCGACTGGACGCAGCTCAAGATCTCCGACCACGGCAACCGGTCGGTCGTCATCAAGGATCCCTTCGCCGCCGTCGACGCCCGCGTCGACCGGCTCATCGCCACCATGGAGTGAGCCGGTCGGCGCCGACCGACGGTGTGGATGCAGCGCGTGCCGCGCCCCCGGCATCGGTAGGCTCGGCCCATGCGCATGCACACCCTCGCCATCGCCGGCGTCCTCGTGTTCGGGCTCGCCGCCTGCACGTCCTCGCCGCAGCCCACCGCCACCCCGAGCGGCGTCACCACCTCCGCCACGGCCAGCCCCACGGGCAGTGCCGTTGCCGACGCCAGCGGCATCACGGTGAGCACCGACCTCAAGACCAAGCCGGTCATCTCCATCCCCGCCGGCTTCGGCAACGTCGACAAGCTCATCGTCCGTGACATCGTGCCGGGCACGGGCGCGGCCGTGCAGGCCACCGACAACGTCACCGTGAACTACGTCGGCATCGGTGCGGTCACGCACCAGCAGTTCGACGCATCCTGGGACGCCCACACCACGGCGAGCTTCCCGCTCAATGGCGTCATCCAGGGCTGGCAGGAGGGGCTGCTCGGCATGAAGGTCGGCGGGCGCCGCCTGCTCGTCATCCCCGGCAACCTCGCCTACGGCGCCAACGCGCCCGCCGGCTCGGGCATCCAGCCCAACGAGTCGCTCATCTTCGTCGTCGACCTCGTGTCCATCCCGTAGGAGCATCCCATGCCGAAGCCCGAGATCGAGTTCCTCGAGGGTCCCGCCCCCACCACCCTGCAGATCACCGACCTCGTCGTCGGTGATGGCGCCGAGGTCGCGCCCGGCGCCACGGTGCTCGTGCACTACGTCGGCGTCGACTTCGAGACCGGCGAGCAGTTCGACGCCTCCTGGGACCGTGGCGAGCCCATCCGATTCCCGCTGCGCGGCCTCATCAAGGCGTGGCAGGACGGCATCCCCGGCATGCGCGTGGGTGGTCGCCGCCAGCTGGTGTGCCCGCCCGACACGGCCTACGGCCCGGCCGGTGGCGGCCACCGCCTCTCGGGTCGCACCCTCGTCTTCGTCATCGACCTGCTCGAGGCCTAGGTGCCGTCGGGCGTGCGGCCCGACGACGACGGGGTGATCGTCGGGTCACGCTCGGCCGCATCGCGACGCACCGAGCGGCTCATGTGCCTCGTCTTCATCCTGCGCGCCCGTGGGCGCCGGGGTATCACGAAGGCCGAGCTGCGACGGGCCATCGACGACTACGCGGCCTGCCCCACCACGGAGGCCTTCGAGCGCATGCTCGAACGCGACAAGCGCGACCTGCGCGATGCCGGCGTCCTCGTCGATGTCGTGCAGCGCGACGCCTGGCATGAGGACGAGCACGCCTACGTGCTGCACGCCGACACCCTGCTCACCCTGCCCGTCCTCGGTGCCGACGAGCTGCGCATGCTCGCGCTCGCCGCGGAGGCCTGGCAGCGCGGCGCCTGGGATGCCCTGGCCCACGGCGCGCTGCACAAGCTCGAGGTGTTCGCCCCTGAGCTCACCGCGGTCGAGCGTCCGCGCATCTCCTGGACGGTCGACACGCACCTCGAGGCCCTGCGGGCCGCCATCCGTGCCCGCCGCGCCGTGCGCTTCGCCTACCGGCGGCCCGGTGACGCCGAGGCGGGGGAGCGGCACGTGGAGCCGTGGGGACTGCTGGCGCGCGGCGGCGCCTGGTACTGCGTCGGCTTCGATCTCGACCGGGGCGCCCCACGCGTGTTCCGGCTCAACCGCCTTGACGGCACCGTTGGCACGGGTGGGCCCGCCAGCCACGACGTCGACCCGGCCTGGGCAGCCATCCCGTCGGCCGCGGAGTTCGCGGGCGTGCGTGCCCTGCTGCGCGTGGCACCGGACCGCGGCTGGACCTGGCGCGATGCCGGCACCGTCGTCGGCAGCGAGCAGGTGGACGGCCAATCGCACGACCACATCGCCGTCGACATCCCCGACCATGCCATCGGCGCCCTCGCCGCCGCCGCACCCGCCGTCGTGGTGCTCGAACCGGCCGATCTGCGCGCCCGCGTCATCGCCCACCTCGAGGGGGTGGCCCGTGGCTGAAGGAGCACCCGAGCGGCTGCGCCGCCTGCTCACCCTCGTACCGTGGCTGGCCGCACACTCCGGCATCTCGAAGGAGGACGCGGCCCGCCACTTCGGACTCACGGTCGCCCAGCTCGAGGCCGACCTCGCCCTCCTCACCGTCACCGGCCCGGGCCTGTACGGCGGCGACCTCGTCGACATCGCCTTCGACCGCGAGACGGTCACCGTGATCGACGCGCAGGGCCTGGTCGAACCGCTGCGCCTCACTGCCGACGAGGCAGCGCCCCTGCTCCTCGGGCTGCGCGCACTGCAGCAACTGCCCGATGTCGACGCCGCCATGGTCGCCCGCCTCATCGACATGCTCGGCGGTGGCCCGGACGAGGCCGTGGTGGTTGAGGTGCCGACGAGCCCGCATGCCGCCACGATCGCCGCGGCCCTGCGCGACGGGCACGACCTGCGGCTCGAGTACCGGCATCCCGTGCGCGACGAGGTGAGCGAACGCACGGTGCGCCCGCTCGCCGTCGTCACCCGGGATGGCGTCGAGTACCTGCAGGCGCACTGCCACACCGCCCAGGCCGTGCGCACCTTCCGCCTCGACCGCATCCGCGCGTGCGCACCGGTGCCACGTGCCGAGGCCACCCCCGAACCGCCCGCCCTGCCGGAGCCGACGCTCCACCGCATCGCGCGCGTGCACGTCGCGGCAGGCGCCGAGCACCTGCTCGAGGGGGTCACCCGTGACCTGCAGCGAGGCGACGACGGCACGGTCACGGCCAGCGTGCCGTACGCCGACGAGGCCTGGCTGGAGTCGTGGCTCGTGGCTGCCGGGCCCCTGGTCAGCTGTCTGGAGCCCCGCGACCTCGCCTCCCGCGTGCGGGAGCGTGCGAACGCCGCAATCGCCGCCTACCGCACCGGGCGCGCTACGCTGTAGCCCCCACGGAAGGACGTCCATCATGTTCGAGGGTGTGCGCGCACCGGAGCTCCTGCTCATCTTGCTCATCGCCGTGCTCCTCTTCGGCGGCAAGCGACTGCCCGATGCGGCTCGCGGCCTCGGGCGCTCCCTGCGCATCTTCAAGGCCGAGCTCAAGGCCGACGACGAGCCGAAGGACAAGCCGGACACCGACAAGACCGCCTGAGCGATGAGCCGCCGCACCAAGCGCAGCGACGGCAGCATGCCGCTTGCGGAGCACCTCCGCGAGCTTCGCACCCGCATCATCCGCAGTGCCTACGCGATCGCGGCCGGCATGGTCGTCGCCTGGTACCAGTACGCACGCATCTTCGGCATCCTGCGTCGACCCTTCGATGAGGTCGTCGCGGCGTCCCACCACCAGGGCATCGTGCTCGCGCTCAACGGTGTGGCCGACCCGTTCACCCTGCAGGTGCAGGTGTCGGCGGTCGGTGGTGCGGTGCTCGCCATGCCCGTGTGGCTCTACCAGCTGTGGCGCTTCATCACCCCGGGGCTGCATCGGCACGAGCGCCGCTGGGCGCTGGCCTTCGTCGCCGCCGCCGTGCCCCTCTTCGCCGCGGGCGCCTGGCTTGCCTACGCCACCCTGCCCGTCGGCCTGCGCGTGCTCTTCGGCTTCACCCCGACGGGCGTGGAGAACATCATCTCCGTCGACCGCTACATGAGCTTCTTCTTCCAGATGCTGCTCGTGTTCGGCGTCGGCTTCCTGGCGCCGCTCGTGCTCGTCGTGCTCAACTTCGCGGGGCTTGTGCGCGGGCGCACGATGCTCAACTGGTGGCGCGGCATCGTCATGGGGTCGCTTGTCTTCGGTGCCCTTGCCACACCCACCGGCGACCCCGTGAACATGGCGCTCATCGCCACCCCCGTTGCCGCCCTGCTCTTCGCCGCCATCGGCGTCGCCATGTTGAACGACCGTCGCAAGCGCCGCCTTGGCACGCTCGTCGATGCCAACCCATGGGCCGACGACGAGGCCTCACCGATCGACTGACATGGCCCACGTCATCATCGTCGGCAACCGCAATGCCGGTGGCGGGCGGGCCTCGCACGCGCTGCCGCGGCTGCTCACCGCGCTGCGGGACGCCGGCCATGGCATCACCGTCGTCGACGAACCCACCGTCGAGGCGGCCTCCACCGCGATCGCCGGCATCGGCAGGGCGGACGCCCTCATCGCCTGCGGAGGCGACGGCACCGTGCACCTCACCCTGCAGCACGCCCTCGCCCGTGGCCTGCCCCTCGGCATCGTGCCCGCCGGGTCGGGGGACGACGCCGCCCGCGCTGTGGGGCTGCCGCATGGGCGACGCCGGCGTGACCTCGCCCATGCCATCACGCACTGCGTCACCCACCTCGACGACGCCCGCCCGGTTGACGTCATCCGTGCCACCGCCGCCGACGGCACCAGTGAGGCCTACCTCGGGGTGCTCGCCTGCGGCTTCGACTCGCATGTGAACGCCCGCGCCAACGGCATGCGCTTCCCACCCGGGACGGCCAAGTACGTGGTCGCCATGCTGCGCGAACTGCGCACCTTCCGTCCCATCCCATATCGCCTCGAGATGCCCGACACCACGGTGGACATCACGGGCATGCTCGTGGCCGTCGGCAATGGGTCCACCTACGGCGGCGGCATGCGCGTGTGCCCGGGTGCAGACGTGCGCGACGGCGTGGCCGAACTGCTCGTCGTCGGCGCCCTGCCACGGCCGGCCTTCCTGCGCCTGTTCCCGCGGGTCTTCTCCGGCACCCATGTGCGCCATCCCGTCACACGCGTGCTCAGCGCCCGCGAGTGCGTGCTCCACGCGCCGGGCGAGATCGCCTATGCCGACGGCGAGCGCATCGGTCCCACACCGGTGCAGCTCGTGGTCGAGCCGCTCGCGGTGCGCGTCATCGGCGCCCCGTAGCATGGAGGCATGACGAGCCCCGCCGAGCGGTACGCCGCGGCACAGGCGAGGGCGCGGCGCCGCGATACCGCGCTCGAGCGCTTCACCGCGCGGCAGGAGTTCGAACTCGACGACTTCCAACTCCGTGCCTGCGACGCCCTGCAGGACGGACGAGGCGTGCTCGTCGCCGCCCCCACCGGAGCGGGCAAGACCATCGTCGGCGAGTTCGCGGTGTTCCTTGCCCTCGAGGCAGGCGGCAAGTGCTTCTACACGACGCCCATCAAGGCCCTGTCGAACCAGAAGTACCGGGATCTCGTCGAGACGTACGGTGAGCAACGCATCGGACTGCTCACCGGCGACCTCAGCATCAACGGGGACGCGGACATCGTCGTCATGACCACCGAGGTACTGCGCAACATGCTCTACGCGGGGTCCGAGACCCTGCGCGGCCTGCTCCACGTCGTCATGGACGAGGTGCACTACCTCGCCGACCGCGAACGCGGTGCCGTCTGGGAGGAGGTGATCCTCCATCTGCCCGAGTCGGTCACCGTCACGGCGCTCAGCGCCACAGTGAGCAACGCCGAGGAGTTCGGTGACTGGCTGCAGGCCGTGCGCGGTGACACCGACGTCATCGTGGAAGAGCACCGTCCGGTGCCGCTGTGGCAGCACGTGGCCGTGCGTGACCGCATCCTCGATCTCTTCCGAGACGAGGACCAGCGGGAGGTGAACCCGGAACTGCTGCGGATCGGCCGTGATCAGGCACGCATCGAACGCGTCGAGCAGCGGGGCCGCAACCGCGGTTCGCGCGCCACACCGATGCGCACCGACGTCATCGAACGCCTCGAGACCATGGGGCTGCTGCCGGCCATCACCTTCATCTTCAGCCGCGCGGGGTGCGATGCCGCGGTGCGCCAGTGCCTGAATGCGGGACTGCGTCTCACGACCCCGGAGGAGCGCGCGCACATCGTCGCCCTCGCCGAGCAACGCACGAGCGACCTCCCGGGCGAGGACCTGCACGCCCTCGGCTACGACGAGTGGTTGGCCGCACTGCAGCGCGGCATCGCCGCCCACCACGCAGGGCTCATCCCGCGCTTCAAGGAGGTCATCGAGGACCTGTTCCAGAGCGGGCACCTCAAGGCCATCTTCGCGACGGAGACCCTCGCACTCGGCATCAACATGCCCGCGAAGTCGGTGGTTCTCGAGCGGCTCACGAAGTGGAACGGCGAGACGCACGCCGACATCACGCCGGGGGAGTACACGCAGCTCACCGGCCGTGCGGGACGTCGCGGCATCGACGCCGAGGGGCATGCCATCGTCGTGTGGCATCCGGGTCTCGACCCCAAGGCCCTTGCCGGCCTGGCCTCCACGCGCACCTACCCGCTCCGCAGCTCCTTCCGTCCGGCGTACACGATGGCGGTGAACCTCGTCGAATCCATCGGCTACGCAGCGGCACGCGAGGTGCTCGAGTCGTCCTTCGCCCAGTTCCAGGCGGATCGCGCCGTCGTCGGGCTGGTGCGGCAGCTGCGCCGCAACGAGGAGGGGCTCGAGGGCTACCACGAGGCCATGCAGTGCCACCTCGGCGATTTCACGGAGTACGCCGCCATCCGGCGCGAGATCTCCGACCTCGAGAAGGGTGCGGTGCGCGCACGGCATGCGCAGGCGCGGCTGGACGCGGCCGACTCACTGGCATCGCTCAGCCCCGGTGACGTGATCCTCGTGCCGAGCCGTCGACGCGGTGCCTACGCCGTCGTCCTCGAGGTGGGCGGGAAGGCCGGCTTCGAGCCGCGACCCAGCGTCATGACCGTGGACCGCCAGGTGCGACGCGTGAGCAGCGCGGAGTTCAGCGGACGCGTCGAGGTGCTCACACGGGTCCGTCTGCCGCGCCAGTTCGACGCCCGCAGCGCACAGGCACGACGTCAGGCAGCAGCACTGCTCCGCGAAGCCACCGACGGCCTCACCACGCGCCGCTCCGTCACCGCGCCTCGCGGTGACGACACCATCGACGAACTCCGTCGTCGCCTGCGCGCGCACCCCTGCCACGGCTGCCATGACCGCGAGGAGCACGCGCGGTGGGCTGAGCGCTACTTCCGGCTCCGTGCCGAGTGCCACCAGCTGCAGGAGCGCATCGAGCATCGCACCAACTCCATCGCCCGCGCCTACGACCGCGTCTGCGCGGTGCTGGGGGAGTTGGGCTACCTCGAGGGCGAGGCGCCGGAGCTGCGCGTCACACCGCACGGGCGACGCCTCGCGCGCCTGCACACCGAGCTCGACCTGCTCGTCGCGGAGTGCCTCGACCGTGGGGTGCTTGATGAGTTGGCACCCGCCGAGTTCGCGGCCGTCGCGTCACTCCTCGTCCACGAGTCACGTCGTGAGACCGAGGCGGTGCGCCCACCCACGCCGCGGGCGCAACTCGCGATGGATGCGGTGATGGACGTCTGGCTCGACGTCACCGCCATCGAGGCTGCCTTCGGCGCCACCCAGCTGCGCGAGCCCGACCCCACCTTCGCGTCGGCGATCTACCGGTGGGCGTCGGGGGCGAAGCTGTCGACGGTGCTGCGCGACGGCGAACTGTCCGCCGGCGACTTCGTGCGCTGGGTGCGACGCCTCATCGACCTGCTCGAACAGGTGGCGGCTGCCGACAATCGCTACGAGGACGTGGCCCGACGTGCGGTGGGGCTCATCCGCCGCGGCATCGTGGCCGCGGTCGACATCGAAGAGTGACGCTCAGGCGTCCCAGCGACGCAGGGCCGTGGTGATGCCATGGCGGTCGCCGAGGCGCTGCAGGGCAGCCTCGTCACGCGGGACCTCAGGCACCGTCACCGCACCGGGCTGCAGGCGCACCACGCGCAGGGCGGAGCGCAGGTCGTCCGCCGCCTCGCGCAGCACGGCCGCCTTCGCGGCAGTGAGTGGTGGCGCGACGGTCTCGGCGGCGGCAAGCACGCCCTCGAGGTCGCCGAACGCGGCAAGGTAGCGGGCCGCCGTCTTGGCACCGATGCCGGCAGCGCCGGGCAGCCCGTCACTCGGGTCACCGCGCAGCACCGCGAGGTCGGCGTAGCGCTCGGGCCGCACGCCGTAGGCGGCCTCCACCGCGGCCTCGTCGAACACCGTGTGCTTGCCCACGCCCGTGCCGAGGTAGAGCAGGCGCCGCTGCGCGGCATCGGACACGAGCTGCACGAGGTCACGATCGCCGGACACGATGTCGACCGGCTCCTGCGCCGCGAGGGCGAGCGCCGCCACCACGTCGTCAGCCTCCATCGCGGGCGCCCCCACGACGGGGATGCCGAGCGCCTGCAGCACCTCGGCGATGACGGGCACCTGAGGCGCGAGTTGGTCCGGTGTCTCGTCCCCGCCCTCCTCTCCGTCAGCGACCCGGTGGGCCTTGTATGTGGGCAACAGGTCGACGCGCCACTGCGGCCGCCAGTCCTCGTCCCAGCAGGCGACGATGCGATCCGGCCGGTGGGCGTCGCGCAGCACGCGCAGCCCGTCGAGGAACCCGCGTACGGCGTTGTTGGGCCGCCCCTGCGGATCCGTGAGTGAGGTGGGGAGGGCGTGGAAGGCGCGGAAGTAGAGCGTCGCGGCGTCGACGAGCATCAGCACGCCGCGATTGTGCCGTGCGCGCTACCGTGGTGCCATGCGCGGGCGCCCGGCGGCACTCCCCACGGCGTTCCGCTTTCGCATGCATCAGCGGGATTCCGACCGCGCATGCATGCAAAAGCGGAACGCCGTAGCACGACGACGCCCACCCACCGTCGCCCGACGACGCCCACCCACCATCGCCCTTGACCTCGCACTGGCGGCAGCTGCCGGCGTCGCCCTCGCCCTGTGCTTCCCGCCCGTCGACGCGCCCTGGCTGCTCATGCCGGTCGCCCTTGCGGTGTGGCTGGACCGGACGTGCGGGCGCCCGGCAGGACCGGCGGTGGCCGTCACGCTCGCCTTCGGCTTGGCCTTCCAGCTCACGCTGCTGCGCTGGGCGACCGTCATCGGTGTGGACGCCTGGCTGGCCCTCGCCACCATCGAGGCCGCCTTCCTGCTCCCACTCGGATTGCTTGCCGCGCGTGTCCATACCCGGTTGCTGCTCCTGCCCTTGCTCGCACTCGGCCTCCCGGCGACGGACTGGGTGCGCGACCATGCCGGCGTCCTCGCCTTCGGATGGGGCCAGCTCGCCTTCGCCTCCGTTGACGCTCCCTGGGCGCGGCTGGCGCCGACGCTCGGCCAGTGGGCCGTCACCGGGACGGCCGCCGCAACCGGTGCCGCGATTGCCGCGCTTGTGCGGGCGGGCATCGGGGGTCGCGCGATCGCTGCGGGCGGCCTGCTCCTGCTGCTCACCGTGCCGCTGCTCCAGCCCGCTGCCGCGAGCACCGCGTGGGACGTCCACACGATCGCCCTCATCCAGGGCGGCACCGACCGCATCGGCGTTGGTGTGCAGGATCGCCGCGCCGTCCTGCGCCGGCATGCCGACCTCACCACCCGGGCGCTCGCGGGCACACCCGCTGCGCTCGTCGTGTGGCCTGAGAACGCGGTAGATGTCGACCCCGTCGCCGACGCGGAGGCTCGCACCCTGTTGACCCAGACGAGCCACCGCATCGGACGCCCGCTGCTCGTCGGGGCCCTCGTCGACCTGCCGGTGGGTCGCACGAACGCCAGCGTGCACGTCGACGGCGAGGCCATCCGCACCACCTACATGAAGCAGCGTCTCGTGCCCTTCGGCGAGTACCTGCCACTGCGCTCCGTCCTCACCCGCCTGTTCGAACGCGCCGCGCTCATCCCAGTCGACTTCGTGCCCGGGCCGGGTGCCGGAGCCGTGCAGGTGGCGGGGAGCAGGGTGGGCCAGCTCATCTGCTTTGAGGTCGCCGACGACGACCTCGCCCGGGCCGCCGTCCCCGCGGGCACGTCCGCCCTGCTCGTGCAGACGAACAACGCCACCTACGCGGGCACCGGCCAGGGCGCGCAGCAGCTGCGCATCGCGCAGTTCCGGGCCCTCGAACTCGGCGTGCCCGTCTACGTCGTGTCCACGACGGGTCCGTCAGCGGTCATCGCGGCGAATGGTCGGATCGTGCAAGCGATGGCGGACGGGACCCTTGGCACGCTGCTGGCACCACTGCCGGCGCATAGGGTTCCGGCGTGAGCGAGAAGGTCGTCGTCTGCATCCCGACGTACAACGAGCGGGAGAACCTGCCCCGTATCGTCGGACGGCTGTTCGCTGCCAACCCGACGGTCCACGCGCTCGTCATCGATGACGGCAGCCCAGACGGCACCGGCGCGCTCGCCGACGAGATGGCCGCCGATGACCCGCGCATCTCGGTCCTGCATCGCACCGAGAAGGCGGGCCTCGGCGCCGCCTACCGCGCCGGCTTCGCGCGTGCCATTGCCGAGGGCGCCACGGCCATCGTCGAGATGGACGCCGACGGCTCCCACCAGCCCGAGCAGCTGCCCCTGCTGCTCGCCCGCCTGCCGGAGGCCGACCTGGTGCTCGGCTCGCGTTGGGTGCGCGGGGGAGCGGTGCGCAACTGGCCCCTGCACCGCAAGGTGCTCTCGGTCGGTGGCAACACCTACGCGCGCCTCATGCTGCGCGTGCCCGTGCGCGATATCACGGGCGGTTTCCGCGTCTTCCGCGTCTCCACCTTGCAGGCCATCGGCTTCGATCGCGTCACCACGACGGGCTACGTCTTCCAGGTCGACATGGCGAAGCGGGTGCTCGACGCGGGCCTGCGCGTCATCGAGGTGCCGATCGAGTTCATCGAGCGCGAGCTTGGCGCGTCGAAGATGAGCCAGCGCATCGTCATGGAGGCCATGGGCTTCGTCACGCGGGAGGGCCTGCGCGCTCGCGCGGGCCGCCGCTGACGCCCGACGCACCCCCGCCGCACCCCGACCGCTGGCACCTCGCACACCGCGTTCCGCTTTCGCATGCATGCGCGGTCCGAATACCGCTGATGCATGAGAAAACGGAACGCCATTCGCGTCACGTGCCGGAGGCGGGGTCGCCCGTCTCGGCCGCGAGAGCCGTGGCGAGGTGCAACAGATCGTCCACGACGAGCGTCGGCGCTCGCATCGATCGCGGGTAGGCAGCCAACGGCACACCGCGACGCACCCAGATCCCCTGCAATCCCGCGCGCATGGCACCGTCGACGTCCCACGGGTGCACGGCGACGAGCGCGGCCTGCGCCGGCGCCACACCCATCGCCTCCACCGCATGACGGTAGGCGGCCGCAGCGGGCTTCCACGCGCGTGGTCCACGCACGTCCAGCATCAACTCCACGGCACCCTGCACACCGGCACGGGCGAGCAGTGCCGCGGTGACCGCGACGCTGCCGTTCGTCATGGTGGCGAGCCGGATTCCGGCCGCGCGCAGCGCTCGCATCCCCGGCACCACATCCGCGTGCACATCGAGGGCACCGAAGCCCGCGAGCACATGCGCGATGTCGTCGTCCGAGACCGTGATGCCGCGCGCCCATGCCAGCGCGCGCACCCCATCGGCGGCGAGGTCGGCGAAGTCCGCATACCCGCCCGCGGCAGTCAGGGCGAAGCCATCACGCAGCACACCGGCGAACCACGCCTCGCGGTCCCGCGCATCCAGGCCGATCGCCTCGAAGCGAGATGACAGTGGCGTGAGATCGCTCAGGGTCTCGTTCACGTCGAAGATGAGCACAGCTGGCGGTGTGGTGAGCATGCGTGGCACCTCCTCGGGCGCACTCGTCGCACAGCGTCACACGACGTTCGGCACCACGTTGCCGGCGTCGACGATGCCGCGGCGCACGTCGACGCGGCGCAGCAGCAGCCCACCGACGACGAAGAACACCACGAGACTCAGGATGGCCGGACGGTACGAGCCGGTGAGCTGGTGCACCAACCCGAACACGAGCGTGCCGAGCCATGACGTGCCGCGCTCACATGCCTGGTACAGCGAGAAGTACTCGGCCTCACGCCCACGGGGCACCAACTGTGAGAACAGCGAGCGACTCAGCGCCTGGGTGCCGCCAAGCACGAGCCCGAGGGCCACGGCCAGCCCGAGGAAGGGCGCGAGCTTGTGCGCGGGCAGGAAGTAGCCGGCACCCACGGCCACCACCCACAGCAGCAGGCTGTCGCGGATGGTGCGATGCGCGCCACGACGTCCGGCACGACGCCCGAGCAACAGCGCACCTGCGAAGGCGACGATCTGCACGATCACGATGGCGCCGACGAGCGAGGACGTCGAGAAGCCGAGCTGCTCCGCACCGAACACGCTGGCGGCGGAGATGACGGTCTGCACACCGTCGTTGTAGAAGAGGTAGGCCGCCAGGAAGCGCCCGGTCTGCGGGTACATGCGCAGGTCGCGCAGGCTGGTCGCCAGCTGGGACACCGTTGCGCGCACGGTGCTGTGGCCGCTGGGATGACGCGGCCCATCATGCAGCACGCGGTAGGGGATGATCGTCCACAGTCCCCACCACAGGCCGGCCGCGAGCAGGCTCACCCGCACCGCGGTGGACGTGTCGATGCCGAGCAGCGACGGCCTCAACACGAGCAGCAGGCTCGCCACCAGCAGCAGGCCGCCGCCGGCATAGCCACGGGACCAGCCACGCGAGCTCACCCGGTCGCGCTCGTCGGGTGGCGCGATGTCGATGAGGATCGCGCTATACACGACGAGTGACGCACCCAGCGCCACGTTGCCGATGACGAGCAGCAATGCCCCGAGCACCCAGTTGGTGCCGGACACGAACACCATGAGCCCTGCGGCGAGCGAGCCGATCCACGCGAAGCGCCCGAGCAGTCGGCGACGGTCACCGCGTCGATCGGCGAGTGCTCCGATGGCCGGCAGCAGCAGCGCGGACAGCAGCGTCGAGAAGGTGACCGTGTAGAAGAACAGGGACCCGGGGGCAATGGGGATGCCGAGGATCGTGAGCCGACGATCGCAGATGCCGGAGCCCACGCACCCGGCGGCCCGGTTGGCGATGGAGGTGAGGTAGGGCCCGAACAGCACCGTCACCGTCACCGTCACGTAGCCGTGCGCCGCCCAGTCGTAGAAGTACCAGCCACGCTGCTCACGCGTCGATCGCATGCGACCCCCTCTCGCGAGAAGGCTAGGGGCGCGGGACGTCAGTCGCGGGCAAGGTCCGTCGGCGCGCCGTGCATGACCACGCGATCGCCGCCGGCGAACTTCGCCGCATACGCAGCGTGATCGGCTTCGGCGAGGATGACGTCCGCATCCTCGGGGTCCGGCGGCAGGATGGTGGTGAGCCCGATGCTCACCCCCACACCCATGGCCGTGCCGCCTACGTCGACACGATGCGCATGCACGGACCGCACAATGGCCTCGGCGATGGCCCGTCCACGCTCACTCGTGCAGTCCTGGAGGAGCACCGCGAACTCGTCGCCACCCATGCGCGCCACGGTGTCGGTCTCGCGCACCGCGTCGTGGAGGATGCCCGCGATGTCGCGCAGCAGCTGATCACCGGTGGCGTGCCCGGCCCTGTCGTTCACGGGCTTGAATCGATCGAGGTCGGCGAACAGCAGCACGTGGCGTGTGCCGGCGCCCTGCGACGCCCGGCGTGCCGCCTCGAGGGCACGCAGCAGCGCGCGCCGATTCGCCAGGCCGGTGAGCGGGTCAATGTCCGCTTCACGTCGTGCCTGTCGTTCCATGCCGCTCAGCAGCAGGAGGAAGGCCATGAGCACGACGGCGATGGTCAGACCCGCGAGCATGACGATCGGTTCGTTCACCAACTGCTCGGGGATGGGTGTGGCGCTCACCTGCGTGACCTCCAGGCGCCACGTACGTCCGAAGGCCGCGATGGCACGACGCTGGGTCGGCAGCGCGGTGCCCGCGACGATGCTGTGCTGTGCCGCCATGGGCAATGGCGTGCGGGCATCGGTCACATCGGTGAGGCGCAGGGTGACGTCATGCCACTGCGCGCCATCGAACGCGGTGCGGAGCATGGGGACGTCGCGGTACACCGCGACCACGAAGCCGCGCAACTGGTGCGCGCGCCCGGAAGCCGTGGTGGGCGTTGTGAGCCCGTGGAACACGGGCAGCATGGCGAGGAAGCCGGCATCACCGGTCTCGAGTTGCACCAACCGCACCGGCGCCGTAGCCGTGAGCCGCCCCGTGCTGATCGAGGCATTGACGGCCGCACCTCGCAGGGGGTCGGCAGCGATGTCGAAGCCGACGGCGCTGGCATTGGCCGCCTCCGGTTCGATGTAGGCGACGACAACGTGACGAGGGCGTGACGTGACGGGCACCACCGCACCGTTCGCATCGCGCTGCGTCACGCGGAAGCCCGGGTACTCGGCGCGCATGCTGGCAACCAGCCCAGGGAGCCCGGCGTCATCCACCGCCGGATTCCAGCTGAGCGCGAGCAGTGCCGGCTGCGTCGCGAGCGCGCCGGCGGTGTAGGTGCGGAACTCCGCTCGCGTGACGTCCTGCGACGCGAGGAACAAGCCGCGCAGGCCGATGAGTGTTGCATCGAGCTGCTGCAGCTGGGCATCCACCGCGTGGGCGGCGTTGTCGGCGAGGTTCGCCAGTTGCGCGTCCCGTTGCTGCAGGCCAAGGGTGGCTCCCTGGAGGAAGAGCAGCATCGACACGGCCACGGCGGCAAGGGCGGGGAGGGCCACCTTGGCGCGACGCTGCCGCCACACCTCGTGCTGTTCCGGCAGCAGCATGTGGGTGACGACGCCGAAGACGACGATGCCGAGGGTGTCGCCAACCCACCAGGTGGTGCCGACGCGCAGCGAAGAATCCAGCGGCACAACACCGAAGGTGAGCTGTGTGCCGAGGCCGAGCAGTGCCGCCGGAAGGGTGCCGATTGGGGCGGCAACTCCAAGGAGCCACAGGATCTGGGTGGGGGCCACGAGGCTGGGATGGCGACCGATGCGCCGGTGTGCCAGTTCGGTGGCGACGACTGCCTCCGCGCAGGCCCCAAGGGCGATGAGCACGGGCACGACGACGGTGGCACCCGGCGCAGTGGCAACTCCCATGGCGATGGCATGGAGGTTGGTGGCGAAGGAGCCGAGGAGCACGCCCGGCAACAGCACCAGGCCGTACTGGAAGACGAGGCCGAAGGCGAGCCCAGCCGCGGGCCAGATGGGGGAGGCGAGGCCGGTGCCCTGCACGATGCGCAGTGCGGCAGTGCCCAGCGCCCAGTAGAGCA
>JAKALQ010000123.1 GCA_021824095.1 Actinomycetes bacterium | reverse complement strand
GCCGTAGGCCGTGCGCACTCGTTCGATGCCGACGACGCCCGGCCACAGGGGGCGGATGCTCATGTTGATGGGGGGCGCCACCGTGCCGCGCAGCGCCGACAGCAGGATGGCGGCCATCGCCGACGATCCGAAGGCGGCGATGGCGAACGTCGATGCGGCGTAGGCCGGGGCGAGCACGTAGAGCGGGATGGTCTGGCCGTACCGGTCGACAAGCTGGCCGCGCGGTGCCGCCGACAGCGACCCGAACAGGCTGCCGACGCCGAGTGCGATGCCCGCCGCCCCGACACTGCCGGTGACATGCTGCACGTGGAAGAACACGGCGAGGTCGACCATCGCGTACGACAGGCGCGGGAAGGTCGCGGCGAGGAGGAGTGTGAGGACGCCCGGGATGCTGAGGAGGTCACGATAGGTCCGCACCCTCCGACCCTACGACGGGTCGGAGGACCCACCCGACGTGCATCGCCGAGGCGTCACACCGTGCCGTTGGTCGTGGCAGCCCCACGCCCAGGTTGCCGATCGGTATCAATCCGGCCGCGTGACGGTGCAGCGTGCAAACCGCGTGGTAGGAATGGGCCGTCAACATCGCCGTGCGTGCGTTCCCCGGCACCCGCGGCTCGATCAATTGGAGTGCAACGTGCGCCTTTCCAAGCGCGTCCTGACGGCCGCGATCGCCGTCACGACCGTTGCCCTCGCGGCCCCCGCCGCGATGGCTCCGGCCAGTGCCAAGACCCCGGTGAAGGTGGGCCTCGCCTTCGACATCGGCGGCCGCGGCGACAAGTCGTTCAACGACGCCGCCTACACCGGGCTCGTGAAGGCGGAGAAGGTCCTCAAGGTCTCCGTCAAGACCGTGTCCGCCACCCAGGGTGGTGCCGCCACCGAGCGCGAGGACAAGCTGCGGCTGCTCGCGCAGGCCGGCTACAACCCGATCATCGCCGTTGGGTTCCTCTACGCGGACTCCGTGAAGAAGGTTGCGGCGGAGTTCCCGAAGACGCAGTTCGCGATCATCGATGACTCGAGCTTCTCGGCCCCGAACGTCTCGTCCCTCGTGTTCTCCGAGGAGCAGGGTTCGTACCTCGCCGGCGTCGCCGCCGCCAAGGCCAGCAAGTCGGGCAAGATCGGCTACATCGGTGGTGTCCGCATCCCGCTGCTGCAGAAGTTCGAGGCTGGCTTCGTCGCCGGCGTCATGGCGACGAACAAGAGCGCCAGCGTCGACGTGAAGTACGTCTCGGAGCCGCCGGACTTCAGTGGCTTCGGTGATCCGGCCAAGGCCAAGGTCATCGCCAACGGCATGATCGATGCGGGCGCCGACGTCATCTACGCCGCCGCCGGTGGTTCGGGCAAGGGCCTCTTCGAGGCTGCTGCCGACGCGGCCACGAGCGGCAAGAAGGTGTGGACGATCGGTGTCGACTCCGACCAGTACCTCACCGCGACGCCGGACCAGCAGAAGAACATGCTCACCTCGATGATGAAGCGCGTGGATGTCGCCGTGTTCGACATGATCCAGAACTTCGTCAAGGGCAAGAAGTTCAAGACGGTCGTCGACAAGTCGTCCGGTGCCCTCGGCAAGCGCTACAACCTCGCGAACAACGGTGTCGGGCTGGCCACGTCCGGTGGCTTCCTCAAGAAGCTCGGCATCCTGCCGGCCGTGAACGCGGCCACGGCCAAGATCAAGACCGGCAAGATCAAGGTGCCGACGGTTCCGTCAGCCTGATCCCCGGGTCCTGTTCCAAGGGATCGCCCGGTGGTGGCACACTGCCGCCACCGGGCGACCTGCGTTGTGGAGGGTGCGTTGAGCGACATCGCCGTCGAATTGCGGCACATCGTGAAGAAGTTCCCGGGGGTCATCGCCAATCGGGACGTGTCGCTGTCGGCACGCGTCGGTGAGGTGCACGCGCTCGTGGGGGAGAACGGCGCGGGCAAGTCGACGGTCATGAAGGTGCTGTACGGCATGCAGCGCCCCGATGACGGTGAGATCCTCGTGCACGGCAAGCCCGTGCACTTCAAGTCCCCGAGCGAGGCGATCGAGGCCGGCATCGGCATGGTGCACCAGCACTTCATGCTCGCCGACAACCTCACCGTGCTCGAGAACGTCATCCTCGGCTCCGAGCCCACCCGACGAGGCCGCATCAACGTGGCCGGCGCCCGCGACCGCATCCGCACCATGGCGGCGGCCTACGGCCTCGAGATCAACCCCGACGCGCTCGTCGAGACCCTCGGCGTGGGCGAGCGCCAGCGCGTCGAGATCCTCAAGGTGCTCTACCGCGGCGCCCGCATCCTCATCTTCGACGAGCCCACGGCAGTGCTCGTGCCGCAGGAGGTCGACGAGCTGTTCGCCGCCCTGCGCGGCCTGCGTGCCGAGGGGCTCTCCGTCATCTTCATCTCGCACAAGCTCGACGAGGTGCTGCGCGTCGCCGACAATGTGACCGTCATCCGCCAGGGTGCCACCGTGGCCGAGGTCGCGGCGAAGGACGTCACCCCGCGGCAGTTGGCGCAGCTCATGGTCGGCGAGGACCTGCCCGTCGCGCCACCGCGTGAGACCACACCCACCGACCGCGTCGTGCTCGAGGTGCGCGGACTGCGCGTGCCCAACCCGGGTGCGCGTGACCTCGTGTCCGACATCGACCTCACGATCCACGCCGGCGAGGTCGTCGGGATCGCCGGCGTCGAGGGCAACGGCCAGAGCGAGCTCATCGAGGCCATCGTCGGCCTCATCCCCGCCGAGGGCACGGTGCGCTTCCTCGGCAGCGACCTCACCGGCAGTACCGTGGCAGTGCGACGCGACGCTGGCATCGGCCTCATCCCCGAGGACCGCCAGCGCGAGGCCCTGCTCATGTCGGCACCCCTGTGGGAGAACCGCTTCCTCGGCCACCAGCGCAGCGAACCGCTCGTGGTGCGTGGCGTGCTCAATCGCGGCATCGCCCGCGAGGACACCCGCACCATCATGCGCGAGTACGACGTGCGTGCCCCCGGCCCCGACACCGCGGTCTACGCCCTGTCCGGCGGCAACCAGCAGAAGTTCATCGTCGGGCGCGAGATGGCACGCAAGCCTGCGCTGCTCCTCGCCTCGCACCCCACCCGCGGCGTCGACGTGGGCGCCCAGGCGGCGATCTGGGAGGAGCTCCGACGAGCCCGTGACGCCGGCATGGCCATCCTGCTCATCTCCGCTGACCTCGAGGAGCTCATCGGCATGTCCGACACGCTGCAGGTGATGCTGCGCGGACGCATCACCGCAACACTCGACCCCCGCACCACCACGCCCGAGTCACTCGGCTCCGCGATGACGGGGGCAGCCTCGTGAAGCGCCTGTCACCGCAGTCCATCGCCCTCGGGCTCGCCGCTCCCGTAGCGGCGGCCGTGTTCGGTCTGGGCGTGAGCAGCATCGCGCTGCTCATCACCCACCACAGCCCCGCCGAGACCTTCCGCGCCATGTGGGACTACGGCGTGCAGACCGGTTCGCTCATCGAGACCGTGAACCTCGCCACCGTCTACTTCATCGCCGGTGTGGCCGTGGCCCTCACCTTCAAGGCGGGCCTGTTCAACATCGGCGTCGAGAGCCAGATCCGCCTCGGCGCCCTGTTCGCGGCCTGGCTCGGGGCGATGGTGTCGCTGCCTCCCGTGCTGCACGTCGCCTTCTGCCTGCTCGTCGCGGCCATCGTCGGTGCCGGATGGGCGGCCATCCCCGCCTGGCTCAAGGTGAAGCGGGGCGTGAGCGAGGTCATCAGCACCATCATGCTGAACTCCATCGGCAGCGCACTCTCGGCCTACCTGCTCGCCAACGTCTTCCAGCAGGTGGTGGCTGGCAGCAACGACCTCACGACGAAGCCGCTGCCCGCGTCCGCCTGGGTG
>JAKALQ010000032.1 GCA_021824095.1 Actinomycetes bacterium | reverse complement strand
CCCGACCACAGCAGCCACAGGACCGCGTGGGGGGAGTCACCCGCCAGCACGCGCGCGTGGGCCCGGTGCAGCAGGGCACGCAGGGTGAGCAGGGCACGTGCGCCCGGCAACCCGTCCGGCAGCTCGGGGGCCGCACCCGCATCGCCGAGGGCGTCGGCGAGGGCCTGGTCAGCAGGCACGGCACGGTCGGTGCGCAGGATGCGGGCGAGCGCGCGCACCTCGCTCGCATCGAGGCCACAGAGTGGCGAGACGAGCAGCTCGTGGGCGTGCACGGGATCGAGCACCAGGTTCGGCCGCGCCACCACCTCGAGGGCCCGGACGAGGGTGCGCACGGCCGGTTGGTCGACGAGTCGGCCGGAGCGCACGTCGGTGCGCGCGGGCACACCGATGCGGTGCAGGGCACGCTCGACCGGCCCCAGCCCGGCGACCGAGCGGGCGATGACCGCGATGGCCGCGGGGTCGGCACCGTCATCGAGCAGCGCACGGACGCGTGACGCCACATGGGCCGCCTGTGCCCCGGTGTCGTCGTAGAGGACGGCTCGCACGCTGCCGCCGTCGCGTGCCCCGGGTCGGCGATGGAGGTCGGCCACGGGTCGGGGTAGGTCGAGCGGCACGGTGCCCTCGAACACGTCGGTGGCGTAGTCACGGATGCGGCTGCCGTACCGGTGCACGCGCCCGAGCCGCAGCACAGCGGGGGCCTCGAACCCGTGGGCCCGGGCCATGGGCGTGAAGCGCTCGGGGAAGTCCCGCACCGCCCGCGGGTCGGCACCGCGGAACGCGAAGACGGCGGCGTCGGGATTGGCGGTGGCGACGAGCCGCTCGGCATGGTGGGCCAGGGCGGCGAGCAGCGCCACCTGCATGCGGTCGCACTCCTCGTACTCATCGACGTACACCGAGCGCAGGTGGGCGAAGAGCGCGGCATTGCCCGGATCCTGCAGCGCGAGCACTGCCCGGTAGAGCAGCTCGGCGTAGTCGAGCGTGCCGCGATGCTCCTGCGCCTCGAGGTAGACGTCGAGGAGCGCACCGACGGCAGCCCAGGCCGGCTCCCCCGCGGCCCGACCCATGCGCACGAGCTCGTCGCCGGCGAGCCCCAGCCCGCGGGCTGCGGCAACGGCGGCGCGCACCTCACGGGTGAACCCGCGCGTGCCGAGCGCCTCCTGCAGGGATGGCGGCCAGGGCTCGGCCAGCCCATCGACGCGGCTGCCCTCGAGCACCTCGCGCAGGTCATGCTCCTGCTCGGCGCCGGACAGCAGCCGGGGCGGCTCCTCGACGCCGGCGACCCGCGCCACCACCTGCAGGGCGAGCGCATGCGGGGTGCCGATCCAGGGGGCCTCGCGACCGGGCAGGCGCACGGCCACCGCCGCGCGCATGCGCGCCGCGGCCGCCCGAGAGGAGCACAGGACGAGCACGGACGCCGGGTCGTCGCCCGCCTCGATGCGCGCCGCCACCGCCTCGAGCAACGCCGTGGTGCGGCCGCTGCCGGCCGCCCCGACGACGAGGGCCGGGCCACGCGCCCAGGCCACCACGGCCCGCTGCTCGGGATCGAGGGCGGGCACGGTGGGCGCCGGCGCGGGGGGCGCCAGCCGCCAGGTGTGCCGGGTCATGGCAGGACGGTACCGACGGCCCCCGACAGGCGGGCGTTGGTCGCCGAGGTGTCGTCGTGGAACGATCGGCGGGTGCAGCACCAGGACGCCGCGACCCTCGTCATCGAGGATGGTGTCGTCATGCGCCGGGTTCGGCGCCCATCGGACCTGCTGCGCTTCGCCCTCGTCGTCGCCGCCTGCGTCGGCATCCTCGCCTTCGCGTCGATCCTGCGCGCCACCATCAGCGGCCTCGACAGCGACCTCGCGAAGTCGGCGAGCTACCTGCCGACCTGGCTGGGCCTGCCCATCGGCGCCCTGTCGAGCGTGGGCCTCGTCGTCATGCCCTTCGCAATCGCCGCCGACCTCGCGGTGCGCCGCCGCGCCGCCGTCATCTTCGAGAGTGCCGGCGGGTTCCTGCTCGCCACCATGGTGCTCACGCTGCTCGGCTGGTACCTGCAGGCCCGTGGCAGCAACGCCATCTGGTTCGCCCTCGCCGGCACGCGCGACCGCGCCGCCATCCCGCTCCAGCCCTTCCTCGGCGGGGTCGTCGCCATCGCCACCGTGGCCCGCGTGCGCGAGCGCGGTCCGGCCGGCACCCTGTCCCTCACCGTCATCGGGGCCTCCGCCGCTGCCGTCTTCCTCGCCGGTGGCGTCACGGTGGTGTCGACGGCGCTCACGCTGCTCGTCGGCTGGGCCGCGGGACTGCTGCTGCGCTACGCCTTCGGCACCCCCACCACGCGCCCACGGGGCATCCGCGTCGCTGACGCCATGGCTCGGGCGGGCTACCCGGTGTCGATCCTGCGGGCCACCGCGTCCACCGGCAAGGGCCGGCGCTACACCGCCCGCACCGTCGACGGGCTGCGGCTGCACGTCGCCGTGTTCGATCGCGACCTCGAGGGTTCCGGTGTCGTGCCGAGCTGGTGGCGCTCGCTGCGCATGCGCGACCCCGACGCCCTCTCGGGCCGCACCATGCGCGAGACGCTCGACCGGGCCGTCCTCGTGTCACAGGCCGGTGCCGCGGCCGGCGCCCCCATGCCAGCGCTGCTCTTCGCCCGCACCATCGACGCCGACTCCTGCATGGTCGGCTTCGAGTACATCGAGGGCACGCCGCTCTCACGCATCGTCGAGGCGGGCGAGCACGTGGACGACGCCGTGCTCGTGCACGCCTGGCATGCGCTCGCCAGCCTCCATGACGCCGCCATCGCGCACCGCGGCCTCTCCCCCGACCACCTGGTGCGCGACCATGACGACCGCGTATGGCTGCTGCACCCGACGTCCGGCGCCGTCGCCATGGGCGACCTGCAGGAGCGCATCGACCTCGCCGACATGCTCGTGACGCTCGCGCTGGTCTCGTCACCCGAACGCGCGGTGTCCACGGGCGTGCACGCACTCGGCGCACGCCGCATCGCGCTCGCGCTCCCGGCGCTGCAACCCTTCGCCCTCGCCACCGGTACCCGTCGTCACCTGCGCCGCCACAAGGGCATGCTCGCGGCCATCCGCGACGAGGTGGTGCGCCTCACGTCCACGCCGGACGCCCCCGTCGAGCAGGTGCAGGTCGAGCGCCTGAGCCCCAAGCGCATCGCCACCGTGGTGCTCGGCATCATCGCCGCCTACCTGCTGCTCGGCCAGCTCGGGAAGGTCGACCTGCTCGGCCTGTTCCGCACCGCCGACTACGGCTGGGTGACGATCGGTGCCATCGCGAGCACCCTCACCTTCATCGGCGCCGCCATGTCGCTCGAGGGCTTCGTGGCCGAGCGGCTCGTGCTCGTGCGCACCTTCCTGGCGCAGCTTGCGGCGGCCTTCGCCACGCTCGTGTCCCCACCGACGCTCGGATCGGTCGCGGTGAACGTGCGCTACCTGCAGAAGCAGCGCGTGCCTTCGGCCGCCGCCGGTGCGAGCGTCGCCGTCTCGCAGGTGCTCGCCTTCCTCGTGCACATCACCCTGCTGTTCACCATGGGCGTCATCGCCGGCACCTCACGCGCCTTCACCTTCGACCCGCCGCGGCAGGCGCTCGTGGCCGTCGGGGTGGCCGTGGTGGCAGTGGGCCTGCTCATGCCGCTGCCGGCTGTGCGCCGCTGGGTGGGTGCCCGCGTGCGCCCCACGCTCGCACCCGTGGTACCGCGGCTCGCGCTGCTCGCCCAGTCACCGGGCAAGCTCGTCGTCGGCGTCAGCGGCATGCTGCTGCTCAACCTGGCCTTCTGCGTCACGCTGTTCGCGTCGGTACGGGCCTTCGGCGGGGCGGGCGCATTCTCGGCCATCTCCATCGTGTACCTCGCGGGTTCCACGCTCGGCCAGGCGGCGCCGACCCCCGGTGGCGTGGGTGCCGTCGAGACGGTGCTCACCGCCGGCCTCGTCGCCGCCGGTGTCGACTCGTCCATCGCCCTGTCGTCGGTGCTGCTGTTCCGCCTCCTCACGTTCTGGCTGCCGACGGTGCCGGGCTACCTTGCCTTCCAGTGGCTGCAACGCCGCGGACACCTCTGAGGAGACGCACGCATGGATCCCCTGGTCGAACCCGGCCCGCCGCTGAGCCGCGAGGAGGTCGAGCGCTACAGCCGGCACCTCATCATCCCCGACGTCGGGGTGGTCGGGCAGCGGCGGCTCAAGGCCGCTCGCGTGCTCTGCATCGGCGCGGGCGGGCTCGGATCACCGGTGCTCCTGTACCTCGCGGCCGCCGGAGTGGGCACCATCGGCATCGTCGAGTACGACGTCGTCGACGCCTCGAACCTGCAACGGCAGATCATCCACGGCACGGACGATGTGGGCCGCTCGAAGGCGCAGAGCGCCCGTGACGCCATCGCGGCCGTGAACCCGCTCGTCGAGGTGGTGCTGCACGAGGTGCGCATCGACGCGTCGAACGCCCTCGAGCTCATCGCCGGCTACGACCTGGTCGTCGACGGCACCGACAACTTCGCCACGCGCTACCTCGTGAACGACGCCTGCGCACTCCTCGGCAAGCCCTACGTGTGGGGGTCGATCTTCCGCTTCGACGGGCAGGCGAGCGTGTTCTGGCGGGGCCACGGCCCCTGCTACCGCTGCCTGTACCCCGAGGCGCCGCCACCGGGCATGGTGCCGAGCTGCGCCGAGGGTGGCGTGCTCGGCGTGCTGTGCGCGTCCATCGGGTCCATCCAGGCCACTGAGGCCATCAAGCTCATCACGGGGGTGGGTGCACCGCTCGTCGGCCGGCTCATGCTCTACGACGCCCGCGCCATGGAGTACCGCAGCCTCACGGTGCAGCGCGACCCCGACTGCGCCCTCTGCGGCGACCATCCGACGGTCACCGGGCTCATCGACTACGAGGCCTTCTGCGGCACGGTGTCCGAGGAGGCGCTCGACGCGGCCGCCCACGCCACCATCAGCGCCACCGACCTGTCGGTCATGCTCGCGGCACGCTCGCGCGGCGAGCGCGACTTCCTGCTCGTCGACGTGCGCGAGCCTGGTGAGCACGAGATCGTGCGCATCGAGGGCGCGGTGCTCATCCCGCAGGGCCGCTTCCTCGACGGCTCGGTGCTCGCCGAACTGCCGACGGACCGTCCGATCGTGCTGCACTGCAAGTCGGGCCGTCGCTCTGCGGAGTGCCTCGCGATCCTGCAGGGCGCGGGCTTCGCCGACGCCAGCCACCTCGGCGGCGGCATCCTCGCCTGGATCGACCACGTCGAGCCGCAGTTGCCGCGCTACTGATCGCCCGCGCCCGACGCCCCGGCGCCCCGCCGGGAGGCGACCGGGCGGCAGGGCCGTGGGCATGCGACACTCCTGCGCATGACGCGACCCGTGATCGGCATCACCACGTACAACGAGCCCGCCTCCTGGGGCGCCTGGGTCACGGTGCCCGCCGCCGAACTGCAGTGGGCATACGTCGACAAGGTGCAGCGGGCGGGCGGCCGCGTGGTGCTGCTGCCACCCGATGACGTCGACACCGACATCGTCGCGCGGCTCGACGGCCTCGTGCTCACGGGTGGTGCGGACGTCGACGCGCGCCTGTACGGCGAGGTCCCGCATGCGACGGCCGATGTGCCGCGCGAACTGCGCGACGCGAGCGAGATCGCGCTCTACCGCGCTGCCATGGCGCGCGAGCTGCCGGTGCTCGGCATCTGCCGCGGCCTGCAGATCATGTGCGTCGCCGAGGGTGGGGCGCTGCACCAGCACCTCTTCGACGTCGTGGGCGACTGGTCGCACCGCGAGGTGCCCGGCACCTTCGTGCAGCACGCGGCCCGCTTCGCCGATGGCTCCCGCATCGCCGAGGTCCTCGGTGCCGGCCTCACCGAGGTCAACTCGTCGCACCACCAGGCGGTGCGCGACGCTGGCCGCCTCACGGTCACCGGCTGGGCGCACGACGGCACGGTGGAGGTGTGCGAGGACCCGGCACGTCGATTCGTCGTTGGCGTGCAGTGGCATCCCGAGATGCTCGACGACCTGCGCCTGTTCTCGGCATTCGTCGACGCCTGCCGCGCCTGACGCCCACCACCGCCACCACCGCCACCACGCGAACGGCCGCCCCGAAGGGCGGCCGTCGCTGCGCGGGGGCGCGGTCTAGAGCGGCGTCACGTAGGCGCCGGTGATGCCACCGTCGACGAGGAAGTTCGACGCCGTGATGAACGACGAGTCGTCCGAGGCGAGGAACGCCACCGCGGCAGCGATCTCACGGGCCTCACCGAAGCGTCCCATCGGGATGTGCACGAGGCGACGCGCTGCGCGCTCGGGATCCTTCGCGAACAGCTCGATGAGCAGCGGGGTGGCCACGGGTCCAGGCGAGAGGGCATTCACGCGGATGCCCTCACGTGCGAACTGCACGCCGAGCTCGCGGCTCATCGCGAGCACGCCGCCCTTCGATGCGGTGTACGAGATCTGCGACGTTGCCGCGCCGAGCGTGGCCACGAAGGACGCCGTGTTGATGATGGAGCCCTTGCCCTGCTGCTGCATGTAGGGGATGACCTCCTTGCAGCACAGGTACACCGACGTGAGGTTCACCTCCTGCACGCGACGCCAGGCGTCGATGCCGGTCGTGAGGATGGAGTCGTCATCCGGCGGCGAGATGCCCGCGTTGTTGAAGGCGATGTCGATGCGCCCGTAGGTGTCGAACGCCGTCTTGTACATGCGGGCCACGTCGTCGGCGTTGGTGACGTCGGCGTGCACGTAGATGCCGCCGACGGCCTTCGCCACCGCCTCGCCCGCCTCGTCGCTCATGTCGACGACGACGACGTGTGCGCCCTCCTCGGCGAACCGCTCCGCGGTGGCCTTGCCGAGGCCGCTCGCAGCGCCGGTGATGACGGCGACGCGGCCTTCCAGTCGATTCATTCGGTGACAGCTCCTTGTCAGTGTTGGGTGTCGAAGAAGACGTTCTTCGTCTCGGTGAAGGCGTCGAGCGCATCGGGGCCGAGCTCGCGTCCGAGGCCCGACTGCTTGTAGCCGCCGAACGGCGTCCAGTAGCGGACCGAGGAGTGCGAGTTCACCGAGAGGTTGCCGGACTCGACGGCGCGGGCCACGCGCACCGCGCGGCCGAGGTCGTTCGTCCAGATGGAGCCCGAGAGCCCGTAGATGGAGTCGTTCGCGATGCGGATGGCGTCGGCCTCATCCTCGAAGCGCATGACCGACACGACCGGGCCGAAGATCTCCTCGGTGAAGCAGCGGTCGTTCGACTCCGCGATGAGCACGTGCGGCTCCATCCAGAAGCCCGGCCCCTCCGGCTTCACGCCGCGGAAGGCGACGTTGGCACCGTCGAGGAAGGACGCCACGTGCTCGTGGTGCGCCCGCGTGATGAGCGGCCCCATCTCGGACGTGTCGAGCGACGGATCCTCGACGCGCACGCCCTTCACGGCGACCTCGAAGCGCTCCATGAAGCGATCGAACACCGACGCCTGCACGAGGATGCGCGAGCGGGCACAGCAGTCCTGGCCGGCGTTGTCGAAGACGCCGTAGGGTGCAGTGGCGGCCGCGCGCTCGAGGTCGGAGTCGGCGAAGATGATGTTCGCTGACTTGCCGCCGAGTTCGAGGGTGACGGGCTTCACCTGGTCGGCGGCGCCGCGCATGATGCCCTTGCCCACGTCGGTGGAGCCGGTGAACACGAGCTTGCGCACGAGCGGGTGCGTGACGAAACGCTCGCCCACCACCGAACCGCTGCCGGTGACGATGTTGAACACGCCCTCCGGGATGCCGGCCTCGAGCGCGAGCTCACCGAGCCGCAGCGCCGTGAGCGGCGTGATCTCGGCGGGCTTCAGCACCACGGTGTTGCCCGCCGCGAGCGCCGGGCCAAAGCCCCAGCCCGCGATCGGCATCGGGAAGTTCCACGGCACGATGATGCCGATGACGCCGAGGGGTTCCTTGAAGGTGACGTCGAGGCCGTTCGCCACCGGGATCTGGCGACCGAACAGGCGCTCGGGTGCGGCCGAGTAGTAGTTGAGCACGTCGCGCACGTTGCCCGCCTCCCAGCGGGCGTTGCCGATGGTGTGCCCCGAGTTCTCCACCTCGAGGCGCGCCAGCTCCTCGTTGTGCTCGTCGACGACGGCGGCGAAGCGACGCAGCAGTCTCGCGCGATCACCGGGTGCGACGGTGCGCCAGGTCTCGAAGGCCCTCGCGGCCTTCGCGATGATGGCGTCGACCTCCTCCACGGAGTGCCGTGGCACCTCGCGGATGGCCGTCGCGGTCGACGGGTTGATGACGGTGAAGGTGGAACCCATTCCCTGCCTCACATGCGCTCGAAGGAGCGGAAGCGCTCCCAGTCGGTGACGGCGCGGTTGAAGGCGTCGATCTCGACCTCCGCCATGTGCCCGTAGTGCCGCTGCACGTCGGCTCCGAAGGCCTCACGGACGAAGTCGCTTCCGAGCCACAGGCTACGGGCTTCGGTGAGGGTCGTCGGTACGCGGTCGGTGTCGATTGCGTACGCGTTGCCCGCGAAGGCCGGCTCAAGCGGGAGTCGGCGCTGGATGCCGTCGATGCCCGCGGCGATCATGCCGGCAATGGCGAGATAGGGGTTCACGTCGCCACCGGGCACGCGGTTCTCGACGCGCAGCGACGGCCCGTGGCCGACAAGGCGGTACGAGCAGGTTCGGTTGTCCCTGCCCCACTTGATGGCAGTGGGGGCGAAGGTGCCGGCCTGGTAGCGCTTGTAGGAGTTGATGTTCGGCGCGTACAGCATGGCGAGCTCGCGCATGTGGGCCAGCTGGCCGGCGATGAAGGCGCGCCCGATATCGGACAGGCCCTGCTCGGCATCGGCGTCATCGGCGAGGACGAGCGCGCCGTCGGTGCCGCGGAATGACAGGTGGATGTGGCAGGAGTTGCCCTCGCGCTCGTTGTACTTCGCCATGAAGGTGAGCGACTTGCCGTGCTTGTGTGCGATCTCCTTGGCACCCGTCTTGTAGATGACGTGGTTGTCGCAGGTGGCCTGCGCCTCCTGGTAGCGGAAGGCGATCTCATGCTGCCCGAAGTTGCACTCCCCCTTCGCCGACTCGACGGTCATGCCGGCGTCGGCCATGGCGACGCGGATGTCGCGCAGGAGCGGCTCGACACGCGTGGAGCCGAGCATCGAGTAGTCGACGTTGTAGCGGTTGGACGGCGTGAGCCCGATGTAGTGCCGGTCCCAGGCCTGCTCGTAGGTGTCCTCGAACACGATGAACTCGAGCTCGGTGCCGCACAGCGCCACCATGCCCATGTCGCGCAGGCGGTCGAGCTGGCGCTGCAGCACCTGGCGGGGCGAGACGCTCACGCCGTGCCCGTGGTGGTCGAGCAGGTCGGCGATGACGAGCGCGGAACCCGGTCGCCACGTGGTGTAGCGCAGCGTGGACATGTCGGGGCGCATGAGCATGTCGCCGTAGCCGGTGTCCCATGACGAGACCTCGTAGCCCTGCACCGTGTTCATGTCGACGTCGACCGCGAGCAGGTAGTTGCAGCCCTCGGCGCCGTGCGGCGCGACCTCCTCGAGGAAGAAGGGGGCGTGGATGAACTTCGCCTGCAGGCGGCCCTGCATGTCGGTGAAGGCGACGACGACAGTGTCGATGTCACCGGCGGCGATGTCCTCGCGGAGGCGCTCGAGTGTGAGTGGTGCGGTCATGGGCCAGTCTCCCTTGTGTCGCCCGCGATCCTTCCGCAGCGCATGGTGGGGCGGAATGCCGTTGATCGCACATTCGGTGTCGCTCTCCATGAACACCATGTGACGCACCACGCCCGACGGTCGGCGCTGGGGGTCCTTCGACACTTCCTCGCGGGTAACACACCTCTGCCACCGAGTTTCCCGCCGATCGTCGCATGGTGTGGTGGTGTGGACGCGTCCGTATTCCGCTTGTCACATGGTGAGACAACACTTCCCACAACTCGGACGCAGTCGCCGGGCACCCCTACGTAGGAGGCCACGTGGCAGAAAAGCAATTGAGCGACGACGAACGCCGTCTCGCCGAACTCGGGTACAAGCAGGAACTCAATCGATCCTGGTCGGGATTCTCGAACTTCGCGATCTCGTTCTCGATCATCTCCATCCTCGCCGGATGCTTCACCACCTTCGGCCAGGCGTGGAACAACGGGGGCCCCATCGCCATCTCCATCGGCTGGCCGATCATCTCGGCGTTCATCCTCATCATCGGCTTCACGATGTCCGAGCTGGCGTCGGCGTACCCGACGTCGGGTGGCATCTACTGGTGGGCGGCACGCCTCGGCGGGCCGAAGGCCGGCTACTACACCGGCTGGCTCAACCTCATCGGACTGCTCGCCGTCGTCGCCTCGGTTGCCTACGGCGCCGCCACCTTCCTCAACATCCTCATCGACTCCTTCAGCGACTCGTACGCCAACTCGTTCCTCGGCGGCGACTACCTGATGCAGCAGTTCTTCTGGTTCGTCGTGATCCTGCTCGCCGTCACCGCGGTGAACATCTTCAGCGGCCACCTGCTCGCCATCATCAACAACATCTCGGTGTGGTGGCACGTGTTCGGTGCGGCGATCGTCATCCTCGTGTGCGTGTTCGCGCCGTCGAGCCACCAGTCGCTCTCGTGGATCTTCACCACGCGCATCAACAACAGCGGCTTCGGCGACGGCTCCTACTGGTTCTACGTGCTGCCGCTGGGCTTCCTGCTCACGCAGTACACGATCACCGGGTTCGACGCCTCCGCCCACCTCGCCGAGGAGACCCAGGGCGCACACCTCACCGCGGCCAAGGGCATCTGGCAGTCCATCTTCTACTCCGCCATCGGCGGCTGGATCCTGCTGCTGTCGTTCCTCTGGGCAGCGACGAAGGTCGACGTCATCAACAGTGCCGATCCGACGAAGAACCCCTACGGCCAGGGCTCGGTCATCTCGATCTTCGCGACCGCCCTCACGCCCACGCTGTTCAAGCTCGTCATCTTCATCACGACGTCCGGGCAGCTGTTCTGCACGACGGCCTGCCTCACCTCGTCGTCGCGCATGATGTTCGCCTTCTCGCGTGACGGTGCCGTCCCCGGCCACCGCCGCCTCGCGAAGGTGAACCACGCCCGGGTGCCCGTGAACGCGGTGCTCGCCTCGTCGGTCGTCGCCCTCATCATCACGCTCCCGGCGCTCTACAAGAGCCCGTCGGGTGCACCCACCGCCTTCTACGCGGTGGTGTCGGTGGCAGTGATCGGCCTGTACCTCGCGTTCCTCATCCCCATCTGGCTGCGCTGGAAGCACGGCGAGAACTTCACGCCCGGTCAGTGGACGAACGGCGCGAAGTACAAGTGGATGAACCTCGTGGCCGCGGCGGAGATCATCGTCATCTCGGTGTACTTCATCCTCCCCTTCACGCCCAGCGGTGTCCCCGGCAATGCCGCCTTCACCTGGACGGCTGTGAACTACGCCCCGATCCTCACGGGCGTGACGCTGCTGTTCCTCTGGGCCTGGTGGCACCTGTCGGTGAAGAACTGGTTCACCGGCCCCAAGCGCACGGTCGACGCCTGATCGGCACCTGCCCCACGGGGGCGGTCACCACACGGTGGCCGCCCCCGTTCGCGTCCACGGAGGGCCGCCGCGGGATAGGCTCCTGTCCGTGAGTTTCGATCGCACAGCCCCGAGGTTGCCTCGCGAGGCCCGGCGCGCCCAACTCATCGACGCCGCGCGAGCGGTGTTCGTCGCCCAGGGCTACCACGCCGCCGCGATGGACGACATCGCCGATCGTGCCGGCGTCTCGAAGCCCGTGCTGTACCAGCACTTCCCGGGCAAGCTCGACCTCTACCTGGCCCTGCTCGACCTCAGTGGCGAGCAGCTCATCGTCGCGGTGCGCGAGGCCCTGGCCTCGACGAACGACAACCGCGAGCGCGTGCAGGCCGCCGTTGGCGCCTACTTCTCGTTCGTGAACGACCCTGACGGCGCCTACCGGCTCGTCTTCGAGTCCGACCTCACGAACGAGCCGTCGGTGCGCGACCGGGTCGAGGCCATCGAGGACGCCTGCACCATGATGATCGCCCACGTCATCGCCGAGGACACCGGTCTGAGCGAGGACGAGGCGGCCCTGCTCGCCATCGGCATCAGCGGCACCGCCGAGACCGCCGCACGTCGTTGGCTGCGGGAGGGTAAGGTCATCCCCATCGGCCACGCAGTGGCCCTCGTGAACCGGCTGGTGTGGCGAGGCATCTCGGGTGTCCCCCGCAGCCATTGATCCCTTGGGAGCAACGTGGAAATCCGCATCGGAGTCCTGCATGCACCGCGCGAGGTCGTGATCGACACGACCCTCACCCCCGACGAGGTGCACGCGGCAGTCGACGCCGCGCTCAACGCCGGCACGCCCCTGCGCTTCAGTGACGAGAAGGGCCGTGAGGTCATCGTCCCTGCCGCGCACCTCGCCTACGTCGACATCGCCGCCGTCGAGTCCCGCCGCATCGGATTCGGCGGGGTCGCATCTTGACGACGCAACCAGGCCCGCTCTTCAGCGACTTCGGGGTCGACCCGCTCATCTGCGCGTCCCTCGAGCACGCCGGCATCACGCATGCCTTCCCGATCCAGGCCCAGACCCTGCCGCTCGCCCTCGCCGGCAACGACATCATCGGCCAGGCCAAGACGGGCACCGGCAAGACGCTCGGCTTCGGCATCCCGGTGCTACAGCGCATCACCGATCCCGACGGCACCCCCCAGGCGCTCATCGTCGTGCCCACGCGCGAACTGTGCGTCCAGGTGGCCGGTGACCTCGAGACCGCGGGCAAGGCCAAGGGCGTGCGCGTCCTCGCCGTCTACGGCGGACGTGCCTACGAGCCGCAGGTGGAGGCGCTGCGCGCCGGCATTGACGTCGTCGTCGGCACGCCGGGCCGGCTCATCGACCTCATGAAGCAGCGGCACCTCACGCTCGGCAAGGTGCGCACGCTCGTGCTCGACGAGGCCGACGAGATGCTCGACATGGGCTTCCTGCCCGACGTCGAGACGCTCGTGAACGCCACCGCCAGCAACCGGCAGACGATGCTGTTCTCGGCCACCATGCCGGGCGCCATCATCTCCCTGGCCCGTCGCTACATGTCGAACCCCACGCACATCCGCGCGGTCGATCCGGAGGACAGCGGCTCCACGGTCGACACCGTCGAACTCCATGTGTGGCAGGCGCACAAGCTCGACAAGCCCGAGCTCATCGCGCGTGTGCTGCAGGCTGAGGGCCGTGGGCTCACGATCATCTTCACCCACACGAAGCGCGCGGCACAGGAACTGGCCGACGGCCTCACCGACCGCGGCTTCGCTGCTGCCGCCGTGCACGGCGACCTCGGGCAGGGGGCACGCGAGCAGGCGCTGCGTGCCTTCCGCGCGGGCAAGGTCGACGTCCTCGTCGCCACCGACGTCGCGGCGCGCGGCATCGACGTCGAGGGTGTCACGCACGTCATCAACTACGAGTGCCCCGACGACGACAAGGCCTTCCTGCACCGCATCGGCCGCACCGGCCGTGCGGGTGCCAGCGGCGTGGCCATCACCCTCGTCGACTGGGCCGACCTCACGCGCTGGCACCTCATCAACAAGACCCTGGGGCTGGCCTTCCACGACCCGATCGAGACCTACTCGTCGTCCGACCACGTGTACACCGGGCTCAACATCCCGCGCGATGCAGGCGGCCGTCTGGCGAAGGCCAAGCAGACGCGCGCGGGCCTGGATGCTGAGGCCATCGAGGACCTCGGCGAGACGGGCAAGCGCGGTGGCGGCAATCGCCAGCGCTCCCGTGACGACCGTGGCCGTCGTGACGGTGGGCGTGATGGTGGGCGCGACGCTGGACGTCGCCCCGCCGGCTCGCGCCCGCCACGCGACGCAGCACCGCAGCATGACGACGAACCGCGTGCACCCCGTGCTCCCCGCGAGCGACGGCGCACCCGTGGTGGTGCCGCCGGCTCTGCCGAGGGTGGTGCGTCCGCGGCGCCCGCGGCAGCATCCGAGGGCGCTTCCGCGGCAGCAGAGTCTCGCGACGGTGCCCCGCGTCGCCGTCGTCGCCGCCGCGGCGAGGGCGATGGCGGCAGCTCCGACGCCCAGTGACGGCGGCCCGCAGGGGCTCCGCAGGACTGTGATGACGATGGCACGCGACCGAGGTCGCGTGCCATCGTCATGTCTGGGGTTGCATCAGGCGGGGGCACGCCCGATGAGCTGCGCCGCGAGCGTCGCGTAGGCGGCGTGGTCGTCCGGTGGCGTCGGCACGGCCGGCAGCAGCGTCATGCCCGGGTGGGGGTGGCCGACCATCGTGATCGGCAGCAGGCGTGCCTCCCCCAGCCGCGGGTTCACGAAGCGTCGGATCTCCGAGGCGGCGTCGAGCAGTCGCGTGAGCGCCCGCTCCGATCGCAGGCGCTCGGGCACGATGAGCTCGTCGGCCATGGCGAGGGCCATGGTGGTGAGCAGCCCGAGCGACGATGCCGCGTCGACGACCAGCCAGTCGTAGTCGCGCGCGACGGGCGCCAATGCGGCGGCGAGCAGCCCCTCGCGGCCGGCGCGTGTGAGCAGCGCCCCCTCGATGCCGGACAGGTCGAGTGCGGCAGGCACCAGGTCGACGCCCTCATCGCTGTCGACCATGACCGCGCCCGCATCGACTCCCGCGACGAGCACGTCCGCCAGTGACGCGTCCAGGCGGTCAGGGTCGGTGCCGAGAGCGCGGGTGAGTGCCGCCTGCGGGTCGAGGTCGACGGCCAGCACCGTGGCGCCCTGCGCGACGAGGGCCGTGGCCAGCCCGAACGCGGCCGCGGTCTTGCCGGACCGCGCCTGCGGGTTCGCCACGGCGATGACGCGGGTCACCCGGCCGCCATGCTCACGAAGCCGCGCACGGCGTCGGCCACGAGCTGCACGCCGATGGCCGCGAGCAGCAGGCCCATGATGCGCGAGAAGACGGTGATGCCGCCCGTGCCCGCGATGCGGGCGATGAAGCCGGAGAAGCGCATGGCCACCCAGATGAGCACGTGCACGCAGAGCACCGCCGCGGCGAGGGCCACCCACTGCGGTGCGCTGTCGGCCTGACGGGAGTACAGGATGGTGGCGACGATGGCGCCCGGCCCGGCGAGCAGCGGGGTGCCGAGCGGCACGAGGGCCACCGACACGTCCTCCACCGCCTCATGCTGGGACTGGTCGGCACCCATGAGCAGCTGCAGCGCGATGAGGAGCAGCAGCAGCCCGCCGGCACCCTGCAGGGCGGGCAGTGAGATCTTGAGGTAGCGCAGCACCTGCTCCCCCAGCACCGCGAAGGCCACGATGACGGCGAGCGATGTGAGGGTGGCCTGCCGCGCGATGCGGGCCCGCTGCGCGCGGGAGCGACCGCTCGCGAGGGCGAGGAAGATCGGCACGATGCCCGGTGGGTCCATGATGACGAAGATCGTGACGAGCGCCGAGCCGAACAGGCGCGTGTCCAGGATCGACGTCATGGGGAAATCCTAGACGCCACAAGGGGTTTCGCCGGCTGTGTGTGACGTCGTCGGCGGCCGGCGACGGATCCCGTCAGTGCCAGGAGAACCAGGCCATGGCGGCGATGCACATCGACACGATGACGATGAAGGCCACGTACCAGCCACGCATCACCCGCGACGACCGGTACTCACCCATGAGTCGCTCGTCGGCGGAGATGCCGTACATGTAGAACATGAGCGGCAGCAGGAGCACCGCGTTCAGCACCTGGGAGGCGACGAGCACCGTGACGAGTGGCATCCCGGGCACGAGGATCATGGCCGCGGCGATCACGGTGACCGCCATGAAGGTGCCGTAGAACAGCGGTGCCTCACTCGGGCTGTCGTCGAGGGCGGCGGGACGACCGGTGAGGTCCGAGATCGCGTAGGCCGTCGACAGTGGCAGGATCGAGGCCGCGAGCAGGGCAGCACCGATGAGGCCGACGGCGAACAGCTGCTGGGCCAGTGCACCGGCAAGCGGCTTGAGTGCGCGGGCGGCATCCGACGCGTCGTTGATGGTGATGCCCTCGCGATGCAGCGTTGCCGCGCACGTGACGATGACGAAGAAGCCGATGATGGCGGTGAGCAGCGACCCCACCCACACGTCGAGTCGCAGGTGGCGCAGGTCGTCGCGGGTGAGGCGCTTGTCGACCGCGTACGACTGGATGAAGGTGAGCCCCCAGGGCGCCAGCGTGGTGCCGAGCGTCGCGGTGGCGATGTAGACGGCGTCGCCCGTGAGCGGCATCGTCGGCACCACGGACCCGCGCACGGCGCTCCCCCAATCGGGGTGCGCGAGGAAGCCCGAGATGATGTACGCGACGAAGACGGCACTCAGGATGAAGAAGACGCGCTCGATGTTGCCGAAGTTGCCGCGGAGCACCAAGAATGACACGACGATGGCCGCGAGCGGCACCGAGACGTACTTCGTGAGCCCGAACAGCTGCCCGGCAGCGGCGATGCCGGCGAACTCCGCCGACATGGTGCCGAGGTTGGCGAAGAGCAGCGCAGTGGCGCTCAGGGCCCCGGCGCGGGCGCCGTACTTCTGGCGGATGAGCCCGATGAGCCCCTGCCGGGTCACCACGCCGATGCGAGCACCGAGGTCCTGGAACAGGATGAGGGCGACCGTCGAGACGACGAGCGTCCAGATCATCTGGTAGCCGTACTTCGCGCCGAGCACCGAGTAGGTGGTGATGCCGGCGGGATCGTCGTCGGAGAGCCCGGCGATGACGCCCGGGCCCATAACGGCGAGGAACGCGAGCAGGGCCGCCCGCTTCTGCACGCTGCGAACGTCGGTGGTCATGCCAGGCCCCCCGGGTTCTGCCACGGCCAGCGGCGGTCATCACTGTGCATGAGCACGTCGACGAGGTCGTCGGCGTGGATCTGGCCGATCGGGTGCTGCTCGGCGTCCACGACGATGAGTGACGAGCCGCGGTTGTCGCGGAACTCCTCGAGCACCTCCTCGAGTGGCGTCTCGGCCTGCACCGCGAGCGGGAAGGGTGCACCGATGACCTCGGCGAGCACGCGCTCCCCGGCCTCGACGAGCTCGATGACGGGCAGGTGGTCGAGCAATGCGCCATTGGAGTCAACGACCACGACGCCATCGAGCGAGCGACGGTCGTCATGCGTGAGCAGCTGGCGCAGTGCATCGCGTGCCGACTGCGACTCGGGCACGATGAGCATGTCGGTGTTCATGATGCCGCCCGCGGTGTCCTCGTCGTAGGACGCGATGAGGCGCAGGCTGTCGGAGGCCTCCTCCGACATCTCGGAGAGCACGTCCTCACGATGCTCGTCGGAGAGTTCGCGCAGCAGCTCAGCACCCTCGTCGGGCTCCATGAGCTCGAGGTAGTCGGCCGCGGTCTCGGCGTCGAGTCCGCGGAACAGGGCGACGAGCTCGGGCGACTCCATCTCCTCGAGCACGTCGGCCGCGACCTCGGGTTCGAGCAGTTCGAGCAGGGCCTCCTGCTCTCGTCCGCTCAGGTCCTCGAGGAGGTCGGCGATGTCGGCCGGACGCATCTGCGACAGACGCGATCGCGAGGCCGACGTGCGCACCGGGCCGACGCCCTCCGCGAGCGACGCGACGGCGGCCCAGTCGAGCACCTGGTTCGGCGTGGGGCGGCGTCGATAGGCACCGGGGATGAGCCGACGCACGAAGGAACGGAAGGAGACGTCGACGCCGACGACCACGAA